>JANOOI010000258.1:0-2486 GCA_031421235.1 Bdellovibrio sp. | reverse complement strand
AAATATATTTTTCTTCAGGCCAGTTCAGGGCTGATCCCATCATGCCAGGGTGAACAACGATATAACTTGATGGCAGTTTGTGATTTGTTAAGACCGCACTGCTGGTTGGTTTTTTAATTTTAAAATAGATTTTAGATTTATTTTTACAGCCTTCTAAATCAGGGTTTTGGCCGGTGATTTTTTCAACTAATTCTAAGTTATATTCAAATTCGTGCTTCAATGACTGAGATCTTTTTTGTCTAAGTCCCGCATTTAAAAACAAAAAACTATGCCACTGGCTTGCAACGCCAATTCGCTTTTTAATACCAGCTTTAAAAAGTTCGTAATTAATCCACCACGGGCACTGAAAGCTCACAGCAATATCAAAATGATTTTTTTTCAAGAATTCACGAAACTGAAGTCGTGAATTCTTTGGCGTATTTTTATTAATTTCTATGTAAGTTCGTTTTTTTTCACCAAGGTCGACAACCTGACCCAAACCTTTTTGGACAACCCAAGTGATGTCATAGATTTGCGAATCTAAAATCTGATCTGCGGGTAAAGTGCAGATCAGATCACCGATTTTATCTAAGCGAATAAGTAGAATTTTCTTTTTCACCACGTAGTGATTATTGATAAGAATCCATCGGAGGGCAAGAACACACGATGTTTTTATCGCCGTAAGCATTATCAACACGACCTACTGGTGGCCAGTATTTATTTGTTTTAACCCAAGGTGCAGGATATGCGGCTTGTTCGCGTGAATACTTCTGCGTCCATTCTGATTTCATCAAAACTTGCGCTGTATGGGGTGAATTTTTAATCATTTCAGGGTTTGTGTCTGCTTCTTTGCGAATGCTAATCATCGCATCACAAAAACGATCAAGTTCAGATTTTGATTCTGATTCCGTGGGCTCGATCATTAATGTGCCGATCACAGGCCATGACATTGTTGGCGCGTGAAAACCATAATCCATCAATCGTTTTGCGATATCAGTCACATCTATTTCGTGTGATTTTTTAAGCGGGCGAATATCGATAATACATTCGTGAGCGACCAAGCCTTCTTTACCTTTGTAAACAACGGGGTAATGCGGAGCTAATTTTTTAGCCATGTAATTCGCACTTAGAATACTAACTAACGAGGCTTGTTTTAAGCCGTCAGAGCCCATCATCGTAATGTAGCTCCAACTGATCGGCAAAATACTTGCTGATCCCCAAGGGGCACTTGTTGTAGCACTCACTCCTGTTTGTGGACCAGCTTCCTTCACTAAAGAATGTTTTGGTAGGTAAGGCGCTAAATGTGCACCGACACCAATAGGCCCTACACCAGGTCCACCGCCACCATGTGGAATCGAAAATGTTTTGTGTAAATTCATATGTGATACATCAGGACCAAATTTTCCGGGCTGAGCAAGTCCTACGATCGCATTTAAATTTGCTCCGTCCATATAAACTTGTCCGCCGTACTGATGAATTGTTTCACAAATATCTGTGATCGCTTCTTCAAACACACCGTGTGTTGATGGGTAAGTCACCATCAGCGCAGCTAATTTGTCTTTGTGTAGTTCGGCTTTTGCTTTTAGATCAGCGACATCAACATTTCCGTTCTGATCACAAGCGACGACAACGACTTGAAATCCAACCATCACAGCAGAGGCAGGGTTTGTTCCGTGAGCGGATGAAGGAATTAAACAAATATTTCTGTGCGATTCTTTTTTAGATTTAAAATATTCACGAATCACTAATAAGCCAGCGTATTCGCCTTGGGCACCTGAATTGGGCTGTAATGAAACTGCAGCAAAACCTGTGATTGCGCATAATTTTTGTTCAAGATCTTTAATTAATTTTTGGTAGCCTTGTGTTTGTGCGCTAGGTGCAAACGGATGCATTTTGCTAATTTCAGGCCATGACAACGGAATTAATTCAGTCGCTGCATTTAATTTCATTGTACATGAACCCAGCGGAATCATTGAATGCGTTAGTGTCACATCTTTATTTTGAAGATGATGAGTATATCTCATTAAATTAGTTTCAGAATGATAACTATTAAATGTCGGATGAGTCATGAAATCAGATTTACGAACCAAAGATTCAGGCCATTGATTTTTAATTGTTTTTTCTAAATCAGTTGCAGAAAAGTTTAGCTTTTGGCCTTTATTAAACGCCATTAATAATTTATCTAAAATTGCTAATGTTGTTGTTTCGTTAATCGAAAAACCAACACCATCAGTATAGACTTTTAAATTAATTTCAAAAGTTTCTGCCATAGAAACTAAACTTTGGATTTGATCAGTTTTAATTTTGACTGTGTCAAAAAATAAATTCGACGTCGTTTTAAAGCCTAATTTTTCTAAACCAAGAACTGCAATCTGAGTTAACTTGTGAACACGTAAAGCAATCTTTTTTAAACCCTGTGGTCCATGGTATACGCCGTACATCGCAGCCATGTTGGCTAACAGCACTTGCGCTGTACAAATGTTTGATGTCGCTTTTTCACGACGAAT
>JANOOI010000257.1:0-2242 GCA_031421235.1 Bdellovibrio sp. | reverse complement strand
CAACTAATACCCCATAAGCCAAATCCCTAAGGGCATTTATCGGGGGCAGTTTCAAGCACTACAGTCTATAGCGCTTGGCTCATAATATTAAAAGTCATTAAATCTAAACCATAATGATCATTTGAAATTATCATTTCCTCTGTTGGACTTAAACTAGTTGTACTATACAGAATATAAACTGGCACATTACGGCCAATTTCAATTTGTGTTGGTGATACAGCTGGCTCTGGCAAAAGCTCTGTCATTTCTTTTAATTGGACGGCCGTTATAGCTGGATCATTCAATAATTTTTCTGCCAGTTCAAAGGGCTGTTTCAAACGAATACAACCTGAACTTAACAACCTAAAGTTTTCGTTCAGTTTAAACCTAGCATCTGTATCATGCATGTAAATTGAATACCCGTTTGTCATAGGAAACTTAATAAATCCTAAAGCATTATGTGCCCCAGGATTTTGTATAAAGTGATAGGGATAATTCGTTTCACTGATTTCTTCCCAATTAACTGTGTACGGATCCACATCAAGATACGTTTTTTTATCGACGATCTTCATATTCATATCAATAACTTTACCTGGATTAGCTTTAAACAATTTTAATTTATCTTTAATTAAAATACTGGGTGGCACTATCCAAGTTGGATTTAAAATAAAATGACTGATGCTATCAAATAGAATCGGTGAAGGTCGCTCAACGCTACCAGCGATAACATTAAAATCCAACAGTAGTTCCTCACCCATAAAATATCTTAATTTCTGAGTCGCTAAATTCACATGAATAAATTCATAACCCATATCGTCTGGCAACCAACGTGTGTGATCGATGTTAATAATTAACCGGGCTAATAATGTATCAATATTAAAATTTAGAATTTTCCAACCCATTGGCCCGACTGTGCCATCAACACCTAGGCTGTGATTAGCTTGAAAAGCCAAAATAGCTTTTCTTAAATCTGACGAGTACTTGGGGTTAGCAATATCATTTTTATAACCTAAAACTTCTAATCGATATCTAACCATCATAACTGCTGCTGCATCTTTAGTGGCTGGTTTGATAACTGTTATTGTATCTGGTCCCACTGGAAAATAATTTGATCTATGGCCAAGTTTAAATTTTTTATACTGATTCACTAGTCCCAAATAATATTTATTTTTAGGGCGCAGTTCATTAAGTAATTCTTCTGCTGAAATTTCATTTTTTAAATAACGTTCAATATCGAAAGTATTATGACTTTGTAATCTTTTAGAGACGACTTTATACTGAGTCACTAACTGGGCAGGACGAACGCGACCACCGTAAAAATCAGATGCAATTCTTTGAACGGCTCTTTTAACATCTTTTGCCAATGCCTTATTATTTTTTTGAATAACTAATTCGTTAAAATGGGCTACGTTGGCTTCGCTTAAATACCAACTTTTTTCTAAACCTTCCCATTCTACTAAATTCAATAAATCAGTTATTTTATTCAGTAATGGATGATTCAGTAATTCGCTATGCTGACTGGCTGTAAAAAATTCGGTTGTCATTGGTTGTGGCGGAATAAATGCAACTGGCCCACTTACAGTGGCACTGGTCGCCATTGTTACAGTCATCGTTGTCGTGCTCACCGCTGCACTTACCAATTTATTTGAGACTAAAAAAGAGGGTATCATCGATTTTGGTGCTAGTTGTTTGGTTGGCTTTGTTTCAGCATTAAGCACCGAAGTATTAAATACTAAAAAGGCCATAAGACCCACAACTAGATAAGGATTTCTAACAATGTGCCTCATATTCATAAAAACCTCTATACCCTAAGATACAGCAGTTCCTATTCCATTTTATAAGCTATATATTTGATCTCAGTGTCTAAGAATAAGACATTGGCTTCAAAAATGTCTTTAACTGGGAATTTTTCGGGGAATTACAAACGACACGATTTTAGAACTAAGTTTTCAAGCCAAATATGTGATGATATCGGTGATGATTTCAAAGCCTTGTCTGTTTCACAAAGCACTGTCAAAGCGTCTTCAATTTTTTTCACAGGCCAGTGCTGAGCTTGATCGCAGTACCCTTCAATAAAATAGGCTGGCACTTGCGCCATATTAGCTAATTTTGCTCCGCCAATCCCGCAATCTAACCCAGTCCTCACAGTCAGAAGCACACGCATATGACGGGCTAACAAAGAAACAATGCCGACTTCGTTTTGACCTTGATCTAAAAGTTGTACTAATTGCTCAAGTGCTTTTACGCGATCCTTTTGACCAAT
>JANOOI010000256.1:0-2262 GCA_031421235.1 Bdellovibrio sp. | reverse complement strand
GTTTATAACAATACATCCATTTTCAGACGGCAATGGTCGTATAGCCAGAGCCATTACCGATATGGCCTTAGCACAAGATGAAAAAAATAAATTTCGTTTATACAGCCTATCTTCGCAAATAAATAATTTAAGGGACGAATATTATGATGTTCTTGAAAAGTGCCAAAAAAGTGATTGTGATATTACAAATTGGATTAAATGGTTTTTGAAAATATATTCTCAGTCTATTGATCATTCAGAATCAATGATTAGCCATACACTGAAAGTTTCACAATTCTGGAAAAGAAATCAAAATATTGAATTAAATTCTAGACAGCGAAAAGTCATTCAAAAAGTATTAGAACATGGTCCGCAGGGCTTTGAGGGCGGACTAACGAATCGTAAATACGTTAGTCTAACCAAAACGAGCCGTGAAAGTGCTAAAAGAGACCTTGCCGATTTAGAAGATAAAAAGATAATTATTCGTTTAGGCTCAACAGGTCGATCGGTCAGTTATAGATTGAATTTATAACTTAAATTGAGCTAAAAAACCTTCAACAGCATAGTAAGGCCAGTTTTTAACCTGTAGGTAGCTATTTTCAGATAGCTTAACTTTATCATCGTGAAAATATTCGTTTGAAAACTTAATTGCTAAATCAACTTTTTTTTCTTTTCCGAAGACCTCTAATGATTTCAAGCGATTGCCTTTGGCAGCTTTAACTTCGATGGGTAATATTTTTTTATTGTGTGTCCAAATAAAATCGATTTCAGCTTTATCTTTATCTTTGTCTTTCAGCCAAAAATAGTTTTCGGGCTGAATACTTTGGTCTACTGAATAGGCTAAGTGCTGCGAAATAAATTGCTCCGCCAAAAAACCTTTTGTAGCAAATGATTCGCTAAACAGTTCGTTAAAATCATCCCAAGAAATTTTGTGTATGGCGTTTAAAAGCCCTATATCTAAAAAGTAATATTTTAATACGGAATGATCGATTGTCGAAGCTATCGGTAATTGTGTCGCATTAACGTGATAACAAGGTATTAAAACATGAGCTAGCCTAAGCATTTCTATATATTTTTTAATTTCTACTGATTTCATTTCACGTTCAATGTGTTGGAAGATTATTTTTTTACCTAAATGAAACGGAATTTTTTGAAAAATCTGGGTTAATTTTTCTAATTTGCCTTTTTTTTCGTATTTTGGAAAATCTAATGTGTACGATGTTAAAATATCTTGTTGAACTTTTCTGACATCCATAAATGAATTAGAATTCACATAAGTTTGAATAGCTTCTGGCATTCCACCAATATAGAAATAGTTTTTAACTTCTTGTTGTAATAATTCATGTGCGAATTCAGACACGCTATTGTTTAGAATATTTTCTGCTAATTGATCTTTACCAATGCCCTGCAAATATTCTGTAAACGTCATGGGCGATAAAAATAAATATTCGACCCGGCCAACTGGAAATGATATTTTTTGTTCGCTAAGACTTAATTCTAAAAGAGAACCTGCGCAGATTATCGCAATTTCATTTTTTTCTTCATAAAAATATCTTAACTTAGATATAGCTTCTGGTTGATTTTGAATTTCATCAATAAAAATAATAGTTTTGAGATCAATTTTTTGATTTGCGATAATCTCAATTTCATTAACCCACTCTTTAATGTTAAAGTTCTCTTTCTCAATTGTTTTAAATTTTACTTTTTCTAAGTTAATTTCTATAAGCTTATATTTTTCATTTTTTGCAAACTGTCTAATAAGATAGGATTTACCAACCTGACGTGCACCGCGCACAATGAGCGGCTTCCTGTCTTTGGATATAATCCATTTTTTTAGTTTAGCTTCGGCATTTCTTTTCATATCTAATATATGCACTATAATTGCGTATTTGTCAATAACACCCCTGCTTTAGTCATATTTTACGTCAATAACACCCCTGCTTTAGTCAAAATGGCCCATATAAGACCTTAGTCCTATTTATTATCAAGCGGTCCACTAAAGCCCGTTCATCGTTTAAAATAAAGATCATTTCGAAGGACATATCTATGATTAAAAAATATTTACTCGTCACTGCCATTTTAGCTTTAACACACACCGCTTCAGCCGAAGTTTTATTTGAAGGTTATTTTAAAGTTTCACAATTTAAAAAACACATTGGCTTTTATATTTTAAAACAAGAAATCGATGCTAAAAATAAACAATTTAAAACAACTAGCTTTATGCGCCTTGGCAAAAATGGTTTTGATTTAACAGAATCGCTACAGGCCACATCAACAACTGAT
>JANOOI010000255.1:0-6115 GCA_031421235.1 Bdellovibrio sp. | reverse complement strand
GCCAAACTGAAAAAGAACAGCTTTCTGTCCCACAAAGATTACGTCTTAGTTTTGAAGAGCTAGGTCCTACATTTATTAAATTTGGGCAGTTGTTAGCTTCGCGTCCAGATTTAATTCCTGATGACTACGTCGAAGAAATGTCTTTTTTGCACGATCAAGTTCAGCCCTTAGAATATAAAACTATTGAAATGGTTCTGCTTGAAGAATTAGGTGCAAACTGGACAGACCAAATTATCTCTATTGAAAAATCGCCTTTAGGATCTGCCAGCATTGCACAAGTCCACCGGGCACTATTAAAAAATGGCCAGTCCGTTGTCTTAAAAGTTCAACGGCCAGGCATTGTTCAAACTATTAACGATGATCTAAATGTTTTGTATTTTATTGCAGAACTTCTTGAAAAATATATTCCTGAGATTCGACCATTTAATCCCGTTGGTATGATTGATGAATATTTTAAAACCTTAGAACTTGAAACAAATTTTGTTGTTGAAGCCAACAACATGAGAAAAATGAAAGATCTTTTTAAAAATGATCTAGATGTGATTATCCCAAGTGTTAATTTTGATCTAACAACTGAAAAAGTGTTAGTGATGCAAGAACTAGAAGGCCAACCTTTAAGTAAAGTTGAATCCCTGGAAAGTTTAAATATTAATGCTGATGAAATTATTAAAAAGGGTTTAAAAACCTATCTTAAAATGGTTTTTGTGGATGGTTTTTTCCACGGTGATCTACATGCGGGTAACTTTTTTGTTATGCCAGAACATAAAATCGGGCTCATTGATTTTGGTGTTGTTGGGCGTTTAAATACGAAAACTCAGTCAGCTATTGTGAATATGTTGTTAGCTTTATCAAAAGAAGACTATCTTCGTCTAGCTTACGAATATGTGGATTTGACCCCATATTCTGAGGAGGTCAATGTTGACCTGTTCGCTAAAGATTTACAGGCTGTGATTGCGCCTTACTACGGTTTAACCCTTAAAAATGTTAACGTCGGACGAATTCTAATGTCATCGTCCAGCGTTGCTGCCGAACACGGACTAACAGTACCGACTGAACTGATGTTGTTTTTCAAATCGATCGTTTCTATTGAAGGTCTCGGGCAAAGGATATCAAAAGATTTTGATTTCTTGAGTTATATTTTATCGCAAGTCGGAGATGTCGCCCAAAGTCTATTTCAACCTGTAAAAATGGCCAATGAGGCTGGGTTGTTATTTCGTGAATCTAGAACTTTTATAAATGCTTTACCTAGGCAACTGAATCTCATTTTTAGAAAGCTCAATTCACCGAATCATCATTCTAAAATTCAAGTGACGGGCTTAGATGATTTAACGAAATCGATCAGCAATTCATTCAATTTGTTGTTTTTAGGCGTAATTATGGCTTCGCTTATTTTATCCAGCTCAATTATTTACACAGCAACGCACACAACTGAAGTTGGCTTGATTTCAGGAATTCCTAATTTAAGTTTAATTGGATTTTTGTCTGCAGGTTTTCTAGGGATAGTGGCTTTTTTCAATTACATAAATAAAACATAGGACTAATGATGATTACTAAACGCCACATCGATGTACCTAAAGAAATTCATAAGTTAGCTGAACAAATAGGTCAGTTTATTCAGTACTGGGGCTTTAAAAAAATTCACGGACAGGTTTGGACGCACGTGTGGTTAGCCAAAACACCTATCGATGCAACAACACTTGTGAAAAGATTAAACGTATCTAAAGCTTTAATCTCATTAGCTATTAAAGATCTTCTTCAGTATGACGTTATCAAAATTACCAGTGAAGGTGATCGTCGTAAAATACTTTTAATTCCTAATCACGATCTTCACACTGTAATTACAACAGTTCTAAAAAATCGTGAATCCATTATGATCACTGAAGTTGTCAAATCCCAAGCTGCTGTCGATAATTTGCAACAAAGCACTAAAGATTCAATGAATCTAGATCAATCACAGCTTGAACAAATGAAAATGATCACAGGTATGGCTGAAATGGCCCTACAAACATTGATCAGTAATAATTTAAAAATGTAATTGGTTTTAAAGTTTTATTTATTTATTTACGCCAATAATGACATGTGTAACCCTGTGGATTTTTCTGTAAATAATCCTGATGATACTGTTCGGCACTGTAAAAAGCTTTTGCTTCAATGATCGCTGTCACTACTGGTTTCTTCCATTGTCCTGAAAGACCGACTTCAGTTTTAACTTGTTCCGCAATTTGTTTTTGAGACTCATTCAAATAAAAGATCACTGAACGATACTGTGTTCCAATGTCGTTACCTTGTTGATTTAAAGTTGTTGGGTCATGTAATTTAAAAAATAGTTTAAGAATTTCAGCGTAACTGATTTGTTCAGCATCAAAAATAACTTGAATCGCTTCAGCGTGGCCAGTTTCACCGGTTTTCACTTGGTTGTAATTCGGGTTTTCAGTGTTCCCACCGGTGTAACCAACCTCAGTTTGTAAAACGCCAGGGATGACTCGAATCAATTCTTCGACTCCCCAAAAACAGCCTGCTGCGAATAATGCAATTTCTTTTTTCATTTTTTAGATACACTCATTAAACACATTAATTCAAACATCGTATCAACTGCAGCTAATCCCGTGATCTGCGAACTGTCATAGGCTGGACAAACTTCAACGACATCAGCACCAACAAGCTGGCTTATGTTCAGGTGTCGTAAAATTTGTTGCGTTTCGTAAGTCGTTAATCCCCCAGGGACTGGTGTTCCTGTTCCTGGCGCATACGCAGGATCTAAGCAATCGATATCAAAACTGATGTACGTCGGCCCTTTTAAAGCGGGCAATTTTTTGATCGCTGCAAATAAATCTTTTTTAATATCATCAACTGTAATTATTTTTACTTTATGTTTTTTGACGAAATCAAGATCATCAGACCCTGCTAGCGGTCCACGAATACCAATTTGAACCATACCATGGGTGTTAATCAATCCTTCTTCGACTGCGTGCCTAGCAAACGATCCATGATGGTATTCACAGCCCCAAGCCGCAGGATACGTATCTAAATGGGCATCAAAATGAACAAAATTAATTTTTCCGTATTTTTTTGCAACAGCACGAAGTAGTGGTAACGTCGTTGAATGATCACCACCAATGGAAATAAATTTTTTATTTTTTTTAATTAAAGCCTCAGCAAATTTTTCTATTTTTTCATATGTTTGTTTTTGATCGATCGGGACGACAGGGCAATCACCGATATCGGCAAAACGTGTTTTTTGAAAAAGCTCTATTGCACGAGTCATATGAAAACCACGACCAAGGCTCGAACATTCTCTGACTAGCGTGGGAGCAAATCTTGCCCCTGGACGATAACTAACGCCCCCGTCGTACGGTGTTCCAAACAAGGCTACATCAAAAGGCTCTGTTATTTCTGCTAGCGGTAGCCTGAAAAATGTTTTTATCCCTGAAAATCGGGGAAATTCGCGGCCACTGATAGGTGTGTATTTTAAATCTTTTTTTGCCATGACCTATTATCATTAAAAAAGCATTTGGTTACAATACGATATTCAATTATATTCTGCTCCATGTCTTATGCAAAAGATCGTGACCAGCTTGTAACGTGGTACAGACAAAATAAAAGAATCCTGCCCTGGAGATCTTCCCGCGATCCGTATCGCATCTGGATTTCAGAAGTCATGCTTCAGCAAACAACTGTAACTGCTGTTATCCCCTATTACGAAAAGTTTTTAAGTCGTTTTTCCACTGTTCATGTTTTAGCAGAAGCCCAATTAGAAGATGTCTATGAATATTGGGCTGGACTTGGATATTATTCACGCGCCAGAAATCTACATTTGTCGGCTAAAAACTTTTCTGCACAGGGTTTTCCACAATCAGCTGACGATTTAATTAAAAATCCAGGATTAGGCCCGTACACTTCACGCGCGATCGCTAGTCTTGCATTTAATCAACCTGTTGGTGTGCTAGATGGCAATGTGATCAGGGTTTTATCTCGCCGGTACGGTCTTAAAATAAAATGGTGGGAAACCAAATCAAAACAGCAGCTGCAAATAATTTCTGATGAATTAGCGAAGACTAAATTTAATGCCGATGTGAATCAAGGCCTCATGGAATTAGGAGCCACAGTTTGTACGCCGAAAAAGACATTGTGTTTGATGTGTCCATGGAAAAAATCTTGTGTCGCTTTACAAAATAATTTAATCAGTGAGCTACCACTGAAAAAAGAAAAAGAAAAATTTCAAACTTGGTTATGGACATTTGATATCGACATTCGAAAATCAAAAATTTATCTAGAACCTAATCTAGAGACTCCATTTTTAAAAAAGCTGTTACTGCCCGTTTCAAAAGCCAAACTTGTCACAAAAAAACCAAAGACCTTTGATTTTAAACATGGGGTTACTAAATACGATATTTATGTGACCGTAAAAAAACCTAAACCGAACCCTAAAAAGAGCTCGATAGCTGGACTTTGGGCCAATATCGACAGTATTTCTAAGGTTAACCCAACGAGTCTGATGAAAAAAATATTAAGCCATCACCACAAATAAGTTATACTGTAAGCACTTATGAAGTTTATTGTCTTTGGACTTTTAATGTTACTGATACAACTAATAGTTGAAGCCGCGCCTTTACCAGCTACGGGGTCATCTTATTTAAACAGACCTGAAAACCGCGCGCTGTTTTCGAGTTTTGGTTTTGAATTAAAAAAATTGAATAAAGACTGGGTTTTTGTTAACCCCACTACGCCTTCAGAATTAATGACTAATGAACAAATTGATCTAAAACATACAAAACTGAAAACAGTTCGTTTAAGTTTAAAAAAAGTAGAAACTAAATTGACTTTAGATGCTTACGTTAAAAAATCCCTCAGAGATTACAATCAGTACGGCTTTACTGTTTTATCATCGCAACAGGCGATGATCAATAATATTCCAGCTCTTGTCATTGACCTTATCCAGAAAAATAATCAGACCCAATCACGACAAGTTTTCTTACAAAAAACAGCAAACACTGATCAGCAAATTATTTTGGCTTCTTGCATAGACCAAACAGCAGCATTCGCTGAATCCGTCAAAGGCTGCAACACCGCTATTAATTCATTTTACTGGAAGTAACCTCAATAACTCCCCCACTTCTTGCATCTCTATTTCATAAGTAACAAACATAACGTGTTACAGCTTTCTAATGCTTATTGGCTTTAGAAAAAGTAACGCATTTAGGCCACTGGCCAGAAGTTTGACAGTATGAAGTTTGATCTCTTAATAAAAATGTTGATTGTGATCATTAGCCTCATGCTAAGCCTTTTTTCGTTTGAAAATGTCTATGCAAAATCTGTTTATATCGAAGGTTACATCCCTCATCCTAAATCACCAGAAACCAAAGTCGAAAAAGTTTATTTATTTATAGATCAAGGCCGTATTGTTAAAAAATCAACGGCGCCCTTCGATGTGGCCTCTAGCACACAAAAAATATTAGAATTAGAAACAGGGCCATTGCTTTTATCATCAGGTTTCATTGATCTACATGGTCACTTAAAATATCACACGGTTTCTTTATGGTCAGATGCTAAAGGCCAATTCGATAATCGCTTTCAGTGGCGGGGTAAGTCGTCATATAAAACAAATGTTTCAAGTCTTCTTAATAACGAACTATTAGGAACCAGCGCTGACAAAAATTCATTACTTTGCCAAACATATCAGTATGCCGAAATCAAAGCCCTTGCTGGCGGAGTCACCAGTGTTCAAGGCGTCGGTAACGACATGGGTTGTACAGCTGGAATATTGGCACGTAATGTAGAAATCGAAACAGATTACGAAAGTACAAAAGATATACGGGTCAGCACTGAAATGGTGGCTCCTAATATAACTAAATTATTTCAAGAAGTTGTTTTTCCAAAAATGATTTCTGAAAAGAAATCATTTGACGAAGTTTACAACACAACGACTGTTGAAGAACGATCAATCATGGCCCAAAGCACTCAAGATTTCTTTCTAGGTCTACGTACATCGTACTTAGAATACTTTCAAAGAATGCTGCCGTTAGGTGATTTACGCACGCTGGTGGCCCATTTATCAGAAGGTAAAGCAGCTGATCAATATAACCGCCTGGAATATAAATTGATTAAAGCTTTAGGA
>JANOOI010000254.1:0-7132 GCA_031421235.1 Bdellovibrio sp. | reverse complement strand
GGAATTTTTATGGATAAAATGCTAGTTACCAGTGGTTCAGTTTTAAATGGTTCAGTTGAAGTCAGCGGAGCAAAAAATGCAGCACTCCCTATTTTATTTTCTACGTTACTAGCTGAAGGCGAACACACTTTTGATAATGTGCCTTTACTAAAAGATATCGAATCAACTGCAGAGCTTTTAAAAAGTTTAGGTTGTGAATCAATTCGGGATGGTCATACTTTTAAAGTTGTTGTTCAAAAACTAAAAACTTTTGAAGCCCATTATGATTTAGTTCGTAAAATGAGAGCCAGCATACTTTGTTTGGGCCCTGTTCTGGCAAAATACGGCGAAGCTGTGGTTTCGTTGCCGGGTGGTTGTGCGATTGGTACACGCCCGATTGATTTACATTTAGACGCAATGAAAGCATTAGGCGCTGAAATTGAATTAAGAGATGGTTATGTGTTCGCAAAATGTAAAAAACTACAAGGGGCTACGGTCTTATTTGAAAAAACAACCGTTGGCGGTACTGAAAATTTAATGATGGCTGCAACATTAGCTAACGGTATTACAACAATTGAAAATGCCGCTAAAGAACCTGAAATAGTTGATTTAGCGAATTACCTTAATAAAATGGGTGCTAAAATCACAGGTCACGGAACCAGTGTTATAAAAATTGAAGGTGTTGAAAAATTAATTCCTGCCCGACACTGCATCATGCCTGATCGTATTGAAGCCGGTACATTATTGATCGCTGGTGCGATCACAAAAGGCTCAGTCACAGTAAAAAAATGTAATCCTCGTGATCTAGAAGCGCTTCTTCAAAAAATGAAAGAATCTGGATTTAAAATTGATGTCACAGCTGATTCAATGCACATCCACCCTGCGAAAACTTGGGAAGCTGTTGATATCACAACAGCGCCCCATCCGTTATTTCCAACGGATCTACAAGCGCAGTTTATGGCCTTAATGGCTGTTGCAACTGGAACAAGTGTTATTACAGAAACAGTTTTTGAAAATCGTTTTATGCATGTGAATGAATTAATGCGCTTAGGTGCAGACATTACTCCGAAAACACAAGTCGCTGTTGTTCGTGGAAAACCCGGTGGATTATCGGCAGCACCAGTGATGGCAACAGACTTAAGAGCTTCTGCTAGTTTGGTTTTGGCAGGATTAGTCGCACGCGGTGAAACTTTAGTAAATCGTATCTATCATCTTGATCGTGGTTACGAAAACCTTGAAGGAAAATTAACTTCATTAGGTGCAAAAATTAAACGTGTAAATTAATTTGGCATGTTAGAAAAAATTAAGGCTTGATTGAGGAGGGGCCACAATCAAGCCTTTTAAAACAGTGCTATTTCTAGCGAAAGTTTTATTGAATCTATAATCAAAAGCTCTAGCTTTAGCCGAAAGAACAAGCACGATGATGATATATATAAAGGCTAATAACTTCATTTTACATAATAGAACAGAGCAATCATTGTGCCATGTTTTTTAGAGCTGCAGATGCAGCTGTTTTCATTTAGACAACAATTTGTAACTTAAGAGTTCCATTCTGGAACCTTTAGCTGGTTCCATTTTTAGACTTTAGTCATAACTTGGATCTAAAATGATATGAGTGCTGTCCGATACAAAAACGCTCATCTATAATAAAAGCTCATGGGGAATTTCATCGATCAGTGGCGAATACGTCTTGAGTCAGGTCAAGTTAAAGGACCTTATTCAACTACGGCAATCAATAAAATGATTGTTGAGGGCGTTTATACTGGAAACGAATTTATCTGTGCTTTTCCTGATGGTGATTGGAAACCCCTTTCTAAACAACCTGAATTTTATGAAGCTCTGCTTGAATCATTAGAAAATCCAAATCAGCGTGACGAAAAAATTTCTCAAAAAATGGAAGCTGAAACAATTATCAAAAATGTGAATACTGAAGCAGAACCACTCAGTACACCTGATGATTCTGTCATTAATTTTAATAATACTTCTATTTTAAAACCTATAGTGAACAAAAAACATCAGCAACTGCCCGCAACAATACCAAAAAATTTGAATCCCCATGATCCACATGCTGCGCTCATATCAGCACGTGATCAACAGTTCACAATAGAATTAAGTAATATTCAGAAACTAAAAACTTTGCAGCTTAAAAAGTTCTTTCCCCATTTTTTGGCGCTAATCATTTTTTTCGCAGCTATTTTTATTTATCTTAATGTTGATCAAGAGCAAAAAGTGGGTTGGGTCCTTATAGCACCAAAAATTTCTGCTGATCGTGAATTACTATCTTTAGAACAGTTAAAATCTTACAAAACAAAAGCTTTTGCTTTACTGCGAACGGGGATGATTGAAAATACACGGCAAGCACAAAAAATTCTTGTTGAAGCTGTGGAAGGATCAAAAACTGATCTTGAATCTATCGGATTACTTTGTGTCGTGTACCAACAGCTATGGCCCTACACCCGACAAACAACTCAGGATTTTAAAGCTGTCACTGTGACCACACAAATAGCGCGCGGGCTTAATCCAATATCTAGTTATTCTGATACTTGTCAGTCAGTCTACCTATTGGCAAAAGGCCAGCCACAAGATTATCGCGGCCTAATTGAAAAAACCTTAGATCAAGCCACTGATGAAAAATTTATTTTATTTCCGTTTTTATATGTTATGAAAGCTGAAATCTTAGAAGACAGTTTAAATTATTTAAATGCTGAAGCTTATTTTTCTGAAGCCACTAAAATATTTCCGAACTGGAATTGGGCCCTTTTTGGCCAAGCCCGCTCATTGTATAAATTGAATAAATATAATGAATCCCGTCAAATTTTTGAACAAATACTAAATAACAATTCTGAAAATAAGGCTGCACTATTTGGCACTGCTCTGAACATAATAAAACTAAATTCAGATTTTGATAAAGCTTATTCATATTTTAATTCAGGTTATTCAATTGAAAGTAAATTGCCAAAAACTTTTCACTTAGAAGCACTACAAGAATACATAAAAATATTATTATCGCGTAATGAAAACATAAAGGCATTAAAAGTAGCTCAGTTTGGTTTAACAATTAGCCCAAGCCACCGCTCATTAAAAGAAACAGTGATTGCGCTGGGTGGGAACGAAAAAGCTTCAAATGCCACAACTTCTGAATTAGTTTTGTTAGGTGACCAATTTGCCAGGGCGGGGGATCATTTGGCTGCACAAGCGCAGTATCAAGCGGCGTTTGATTACGATTCAACAAATGGAACTGTCGCACTGAAAGCTGCGAAAAGTCTTTGGGAAATTAATCAAACACGTGGGGCCTTGCTGTGGGTAGATAAGGCCATTAAAGCAGAACCACGAATGTATGTGGCCTACGCGCTTAAAGCTGATTATTTATCACAAAAATATAATTTTATTGATGCCAGTAAAGTGTTAATAGAAGCCAATCGTAAAGCGGGCCAAAATTATGATTTATTAAAAACCCATGCACTTGTTGAATTTAGAAAAAACAATATGCAAGGGGCTGTTGTTTACGGTGAAAAGGCATTAAAAATGTATGATGCGGATGTTGAGCTTTTAACATTACTAGCCCAAGCTAATATTAATTTATTTGCGAATTCGCCGTCCAAAAATGAACAAGAAAGCACATTGAAAGATAAATACAAAGAAGATTCTAGAAGATACGCCAGTAAAGCTGTTGATCTTGAACCCGGTTGGCCAGAAGCACAAATCACTTACACAAAATATCTGAATGTCAGTGGTGCAGGTTCTGTCGCAGCTGAAAATAATCTAAAAAAACTAATAGAAACTTTTCCTTACACTTATGAATATCGAATTGGCCTAGCTGAATTTTATGAAGAACAAGAAAAATACACAGCAGCCAGCGAAATTTATTTACAACTGATTGAAAGTAATCCAAAAAATAAAAAAGCTTTAATGGGTTTAGCTAGATCATATCAGTACTCAAACCAACCAAAACTTGCGCAAAATTATTATTTGCAAGCGGCAGCCATTGACCCTTCAGATGTAGAACCCTTGTTTGCAACAGCTCAGCTGGAACTAGAAACGGCCACGCTTAAAGACCCCGCGGTTCAGATAAAAAGAGCTTTTGATAAATTTAGAATGGTTCGTGATGTGAATCCAAATTTTCCACGTATTTCTTATTTTATGGCAAAATGTAAGTTAGAATTGGGCGAATTTGATGAAGCCATTCAGTTAATTAACGAAGAAAAAAAGAAAAACCCAAGTCTTGCTGATCCATATATCTTAGCAGCTACTGTTTATACAAAAAAAGAACAATTTAAAGAATGCGCAGCTGAATATTCATTAGCTATTAAGCTTAGACCAGCAAACGCCGCTCTTTTTGTAGATGCAGCTATGTGCTACCGGCGAAGTGATGCTGCTGATATCGCCAGCGATATGCTAGAAATTGCCAAGACAAGGGAAAATGGCTATCCTCCGATTTACAGAGAAATGGCCTATATTTTTGAAAGAAATGGCGATAACGACGAAGCCGTAAAACATTTTCGCCGTTATCTTGATCTTTCACCGAATGCTGTTGATCGAAACCTTATAGAAGCAAAAATTTCAAGTTTAGGCGGTTAGAATGGATCTTGGCGGAAAACTCAATAATCTTTCAAGCGATTTAAAAATGGGCGCAAAAAATGCAACCCACAGTTTAACACACATAATATTCAGATTGATTTCAGGATTTTTTCTAGGACTTGTTTTATCACTGATAGTTCAAGAAATAACTCAGTCTGGTACGATGACTCTTATTTTTCTGACGACAGTATTAACGGCCAGCATTTACAAAGCCTTAACCCAACTTAGTTTGCCACAAATACTTATTTTTGATTTAATTTGTGTCTTGATTGCAACAGTGCTTAATATGTACATTAAAATAGCTCCCTAATTAAAGTTTTAAAGGAATTTTTGTGATTGATATTAAACTTCTCGAGAAAAAAAATGAAAATGGAACGTCTTATTACGATGACTATAAAAAAAGTCTTTTAAATCGCAATGCTTCGACAGAAAATTTAATAGCCACATTAGATCAAATCATGGACTTAAATATTAAACGTAAAGAAATCATGACCCAGGCTGAAACAGAAAAAGCCAAACAAAATAAATTAAGCGCTGAAATTGGCCAATTAAAACGTGAAGGCAAAGATGCTTCAGCTTTATTAACACAAGTTGATCTATTGAAAACTCAAGTTAAAGATTTAGAAACTCAGGCAACGGTAGCTGACGAAGAAGTTCATCATTTATTATTAACAATTCCTAATAAACCCCATGATTCGGTCCCGGTCGGAAAATCGGAACACGATAATAAAATAGTCAAAACAGTTGGTGAAATTAAGAAGTTTTCTTTTAAAGCTAAAGAACACATTGAATTAGGCGAAGCCCTAGACATTATTGATTTTGAACGCGCCGCTAAAACAACCGGTGCAAGATTTACTTTTTTAAAAGGTGCCGCTGCACAGATGGAACGGGCTTTAATTCAATTCATGATGGATTTACATTCTAATCATCACAATTACACAGAAATGATTCCGCCTTTTATTGTAAACAGTCGCAGTATGACTGGCACGGGGCAGTTTCCGAAATTTAAAGACGATGTTTTTCATCTTGAAAATACAGATTATTATTTAATCCCCACGGCAGAAGTTCCGGTGACGAATTATTACAACAACGAAACATTAAGTGAATCTGATTTACCAAAATCATTTTGTGCTTATTCACCGTGCTTTAGATCAGAGGCCGGCAGTCACGGAAAAGATACAAAAGGTCTTATTCGTCAGCATCAATTTAATAAAGTCGAACTAATGACATTTTGTCATCCGAACCAGTCTTATGAAACCCATGAACTATTAACGTCACATGCAGAAAAAATTCTGACTGAATTAAAATTACCGTATCGTAAAAGTTTACTGTGCACGGCTGATATGGGTTTTGGATCATCAAAAACTTATGATCTTGAAGTTTGGTTGCCCGGTCAAAATGCTTACCGCGAAATTAGCTCGTGTTCGAACTTTGAAGATTTTCAAGCCCGCAGAGCCAACATCCGTTTTAAACCTAAAGACGGTGGCAAGCCGCAGTTCGTACACACATTAAACGGCAGCGGATTAGCTATCGGGCGCACTTTTGTTGCTATTTTTGAAAACTACCAGCGTGAAGACGGCAGTATCGAAATCCCGGAAGTTTTACGACCTTACATGGGCAATAAATCAGAAATCCGCTAACTATCGCTAACATTTTAATCAATTTTCTAAATTGCGATCTACCCAAGTCCTAGTTTTGTGAAAAAATCAAAAAATCCGTTGATACCAACCGCTAATTCCAATAAAACAATCAACGGAAAGCTGGTAGAGCGGTTGAATACACCAGTCTTGAAAACTGGCAGCCCTTCGCGGGGCTCGAGGGTTCGAATCCCTCGCTTTCCGCCATCTCGGTGAGTGGTACCGCAAATCACCGAATTTTTTTTATCTAAATCCTTGCTAATCAAACTAAAAGCTTAATATAAGACTCGTATCAGTCAAACCTATAACTGTTTTTGAGGTCTTTTATGAAATTCACAATGCTTGCAACCATCATCCTTTTTTCAACGATTGCTTTTTCGCAATCTGAACCAAAAACTAATCTCGAGTCTGAGAAAAAGAAAATTGCTGAACTTGAAAAACAATTACAAAAAAAGAAAGATGACTTACAAAAACTAGAAAATACAAAGGAAGCAGAACTGAAAAGAATCGAACTTGAAAAGAAAGTTCTTGCTGAAAAAGAAGAAAAACTTCGTGCTGAAATCGAATCAGAAAAGCCTCAGGAGACGAAGCAAGTCATAACTTCAACATCGTCTGAAAAAAAACTTCAATCAAGAGATTGGTTTGTTGAGCCAAACAGTCTTATTTCACTTATATTTTCTGATAAACTTAAATATGACAGTTCTAGTGAAAGAAATCGTAATAGAAAACTAATATATTTCTATGGCGGAAGAAACTTTGGTTATTATGAAATTGCACCCATTTTATATCACGACATCTATGACTTAGACACCCGCGAAATAAAAACAACTGAATACGGGATTACTGGTGTTATCAACTTTATCGAGAACAAACCAGGTCATGATTTAGTTCTTTTTGCTTTCTTAACTTATTCAAGACAAAAAATTTCAGAAGACTGG
>JANOOI010000253.1:0-4548 GCA_031421235.1 Bdellovibrio sp. | reverse complement strand
CGTGAAATTTTAAGTTGGTATGGTGCTGAAAACGTTGGTGTATTAACCAATATGGCCCGTATGTTAAACCATGGTAAATTAGCCGGAACGGGTAAATTAGTTATTCTGCCTGTTGACCAAGGCTTCGAGCATGGACCAGCTAGAACTTTTGCGAAAAATCCAGATGGTTATGATCCGTCTTACCATTTTGAATTAGCTATCGAATCAGGTTGTAATGCTTACGCAGCACCACTTGGTGCCATGGAAGTCTGTGCGCGTGATTACGCTGGCGAAATTCCTTTAATATTAAAAATTAATAACTCAGATGTTCTTCACAGTTCGAAAGCTCCGATTTCAGCTTTAACATCATCAGTTGATGACGCTTTACGATTAGGTTGCGCGGGGATTGGTTTTACAATTTATCCAGGGTCGGCTCATCGTAAACAAATGTATGAAGAAATCGCTGAAGCCACCAGACAAGCGAAAAAAGCAGGCCTTGCTGTTGTCATGTGGGCGTACGCTCGTGGTGAAGGTTTATCAAAAGACGGTGAAACAGGAATCGATGTTATTGCGTACTCTGCACACATTGCTGCGCAACTGGGTGCCAATATCATTAAAGTAAAACCACCAACGGCATTTTTAGAACAAGCAGAAGCTAAAAAAGTTTACGAAGCTCAAGGCATAAAAGTTGGAACAATGGCTGAACGTATTCGCCATGTGGTTCAATCTTCGTTTAATGGAAAACGTGTTGTTATTTTCTCTGGCGGAGACGCTAAAGCTACGCCTGATTTATTAGAAGAAGTAAAACAAATCGCACAGGGCGGTGGTTTTGGTTCGATCATGGGAAGAAATGCTTTTCAACGTCCTAAGAAAGAATCAATTGAGTTACTACATAATGTGATGGAAGCCTTTGCCGGAAAACCACTTAAATAGTTTAGTAAACACAAATAATTAATCAACAGAGGTTCAATATGTCAGATGTTCACGATAATCCGATTAAAGCTGAAAAAAGAAAAAAACTTCATGCTTTAAAAGAAAAGGGTATTAATCCTTTTCCGTATTCGTTTGACCAAACAGTGCATGTTGAAACTCTTCAAAAAGATTACGCTGATCTTGTCGCTGGCGAGAAAAAAACTGAAACAATGTTTCGTATTGCCGGTAGGCTTATGACTTTACGAGCCATGGGTAAAGCCAGTTTTTTTAATATTCAAGATCAAACTGGATCTTTACAGTGTTACATAAAAATTGAAGAACAAACAGAACACGACCGTGATAGTTTTAATTTGATCGACCTTGGGGATATTGTTGGTCTTGAAGGTTATATTTTTAAATCACAAAAAGGTGAATTATCACTTTACGTTCAAAAATTTCAAATCCTCACAAAAACATTAGAACCTTTACCTGAAAAATTTCACGGTATTCAAGATGTTGAAATTAAATATCGTCACCGTCATTTAGATCTCATTTCAGATCCTGAATCACGAAAAGTTTTTATAACTCGTACTAAAATCATCAAAGCCATTAAAAAGTTTTTAGATGACCGCGGCTTTATGGAAGTTGAAACACCAGTACTACAACCGTTATACGGCGGTGCTGCGGCCCATCCATTCACAACGCATCACCGGGCACTTGATATGCAACTGTATATGAAGATCTCACCGGAACTTTATTTGAAAAGATTAATCGTTGGTGGTTTTGAAAAAGTTTATGAAATCGGTAAAAACTTTCGTAACGAAGGGATTGATCGCACTCATAACCCAGAATTTACAATGCTTGAATTTTATGAAGCTTACACTGATTACAATTATCAAATGAAACAATTTGAAGAATTAATCGCCGGAGTTTGTAAAGAAATTCACGGGACGACCAAGATCACTTATCAAGAAAAAGAAATTGATTTTACCCCGCCCTGGGCAAAATTAACCGTGATGGATGGAATTAAAATCCACGCGAAAATTAATCCAGACAGTGTGGCTGAATTAGATAAATATTTAAAAGAAAATGCAGACAAGCCTTTGAAGTTAGACAAACTGTCAATCGGTGAAAAACAAATGAAAGTTTTTGAAATCGCAGCTGAGCCCCATTTATGGCAACCAACGTTTGTGATGGATCATCCGGTTGAAATTTCGCCGCTGACTAAAATTCACCGTGAAAATTCAAAATTAGTTGAACGCTTTGAACCCTTTGCAGCGTGCATGGAAATCGGCAATTCCTATTCAGAACTTAATGATCCTGAAGAACAGCGAAATCGTCTTAAAGAACAAGATGCCAACCGCGGACACGATGAAGAAGCCCACCCTATGGATGAAGACTTCTTACACGCTATTGAAACAGGAATGCCGCCAACAGGTGGTGTTGGTATCGGTATCGAACGTGTAGTGATGCTCTTAACTGACCGGGCTAGTATTCGGGATATATTATTTTTCCCAACTATGAAAATTGTAAACAATAAGTAATGCTTATCGCGGGTGATGTCTTATGATTAAGATAATTTTTTTCATTTTATTAAGTTTAGTTATTTTAAGCTGTCAGCCAAAGCCAACACGTATCAGTGAAGAATCAGCCCAAGTGTTTGATTCTCGAGTTGTATTGATAGATACACGGTCAGCCTTAAATTACGAATCATTTCATATTGAAGGCTCTGAAAACTTATTAGTTGATGATTTTTTAATACTTAAAAATCCAAAATCGAAAACCAGAATCTTTGATCCTGATCTTTTGCAAACGGTAGAGCGTTTGGCTAAAAAGGGGATTCATCCTTCGAAGTTTGTTTTGCTGATTGGTGACAAAGAAGATTCAATTGATAATAAAAAATGGAAATGGCTTTTAAGTTATTTAGAGATTTCACAAATTAAAACAACTTCAATCGACGATGTCCGTAAAATGAAAAATCCCAAATGGAAAAAAGCTGACAGCCAAAAACCCTGGAAATTACTGACTAGCGAAGATTTTCAAAATGATTTGATCAAAAATAAAATCCCACGTTGTTTCTCTAAAAAGATCACTCAGTGGGATTCAAAAAAATGTTTCTAATTTCTTAAATTTAGCTAGCTTTCAAAAATGTAAAACCAAACTCAAACTGTGCTCCACAGGCAGCAGCAATTTTAGATAAAAATGGAATTGAAGGTGTTCTTTTGTCAGAACCACTTTCAAGACGAGCAATTACGCTTTGTGAAGATTTAACTTTTTTCGCAAGTTGAGCTTGGGTCAAATTTGCTTTTAGTCTTGCTGATCTCACCGCTTGAGCGATTTCTGTTCTAGAGCTTTCCTCTTCGTAGTGCATACGAACAGTAGGGTCTTTAAGCAACTTTTTGAAAAAATCTTTACCTGATTTTGTATTTTTCATAATCCTAAAACCTCTTTCATTCTTTTTTCTGCAAGTTCTAAATCATTTAACGGCGTTTTCTGCGTTGTCTTTTTAAACGTGTGAAGCCAAACCATAGTATTAGCTTCAACAATAACGTACGCAATTCTGTATCCACCACTTGGGGTATTGAATTTGATTTCCCAAAGCTTGCCTCGTAGTGGTTTAAACTGAACTCTGGGGCAATCAAGTCCATACTTTTCAACCCCACTGAAGACATCAGCAAATCTGGCTTGATCTGCTTTTGGCGAATCACTGATAAAGTCTTCGATAGGCGATGATCCACGTGAGGACTGGTAAAATACAACTTTCATTGATTTTTATTATATAGCCAATTGGATATATTTGCAATAGTTATTTAAGTTAAAAACTAAGGATGGTGATGACCGCCATTTTGTGGACGTGTTAATTCAAACTGCGCTTGATACGGAACTTGCGCAATTAACACCGCATTACCTAAAGCATTGAAATAAAACTGCCATGTTGATGGTTGTGTGCTGACTTGGCAATAACGGTAGCCATCAGAAACTTGACCGTTCGTGCGATCGTAAATGTATAAATCATTTCTGTTATAACCAACTGACGATTTCACTGCCACAGACATATGTGCACCATCATTTAAAAATACGCACGTTCCTGTGATCATCATCGCTTGTACATTAAAATTAAATCGCAAATGAAGTTGTAATCCGCGACCAATTATTGGATGAGTTGTAACCCATTCGCCTTGAAGCATTTGCGCAGGTGTTGGAGCGGGTGCCGGAGAATCTACAGGAGGCGTCGGTTCTGGCGGAGCCGGATGAAGTCCATCTGCAAAAGAAACAGATCCTAATAATAATGCGATAAAAATGAATGCTAATTTTCTTGTTTGTAACTGATTTCGTAACATAAGAACTCCTTGTTCGTTAAACGTGTGGCTTTTTGTATTGCTCACATTTAACGCTATGGAGTCCCTGACAGAGTGTCAATATAGTTTGAATCAAATTAAGTTTAAAAAGACATTTATATTACGCAGCGTCTAATTTGAAAAGCACTGAATACATGGCTTTCAGCATGTCAGGGTCATATTTATGCTTTAATTTTTCTTTCATCATATTTAAGGCATCCACTGGTCGCATCGGCACGTTGTAAGAACGCTGTGTTGTCATTGCATCATAAGTATCTGTAAGGGCCACGATTCGTGCAAATGGGTGAATTTCTTGGGC
>JANOOI010000252.1:0-18318 GCA_031421235.1 Bdellovibrio sp. | reverse complement strand
AAGCACGGATAGAACAGTGATCAGCTTTTGGATCTTGGCCAGGGGCACAGCCTTTTTCGTATTCTTCGCGTCCGCTAGAAACTTTTGTTAAGTGAGTTAACACCTGGTTTTTATAAATACGTAAAGTTTGCTTATCGTTACCTTCATTGGCTTTATTGATTACGATCACAACAGCGAATTCTTTAAGCCATGGATCAGTTTTAAAATTTAATTCAGAAAAAGCCTTCGCCGAAAAATCTTGGGGAATCGCTTGCGTATCAACAGCGGGATCCCAAACTTGAGCAGTCGCTGAAATTGAAAACACCGTGAATAATGAGATTAAGATTAAAGCCAAGTTCATAAAAGCCCCCAACGCTTTAAAAGTATTGAATATTTAGACCAGTGGCAAGACCGTGATTTAGGAATGAAAAAGATACAAAAAAACAAGTCCTGGAGAAGCTATATAATGGATTTAGCGGCAAGGCGTCTGCTATTAAATGTTCAGAAGATACTCTAGAAAAAATATTTTTTGCACAGTAGTAAACTTAAATTGGACTACACAGACAGATATAAGACACTTAACCTGTCTGAAGTAAAATATAAGAATCGTACTTTGATTGGACCACCATGGAGAATCATATGTTTCAAGTTAAGACTCAAATATTAAAAATACTCATCACTGCATTACTTATTATTAGTGTCCACACTCCAATTTTGGCAGCTGACACCAAAAATAAAAAAATTGATTTGTTTGATCTAGGTTATAAAAAATCAGACCTAATACCAGACAAAGAGTTTCAAAGAAATCTTATTCAAAGACGGTTTTATCTTGAAGAACATCAAAATTGGGGTCTCGTGGCATTAGGACTTATGGCTTTTGCGTTCACAAACGCCGGAAATGGAAAAAATCCACCCATTGAACACTTGATTGTTGGCACAGCTACAACGGTCGCATACGGAGCATCTGCTTATTATGGAATTAAAGCTCCGGTGTGGCGTAGAAAAAACTCTGGACCCGCAACTGGCGGAAGCTCTCTACATAGAAGTTTAGCTTGGGTTCATTTACCTGGAATGATTTTAACACCTGTCTTAGGATATATGGCCAAGCAAAAAAGAAATAAAAACGAAGACCTTACTAACCCAGAAAAATATCACCAAGATGTGGCTGCAGTAACAATAGCAGCTTTTGCTATTTCTGTTTTATCAGTCAGTTTTGAATTTTAAAAAAATATTAAAGGTGAATTATGAAATACCTACAAATTTTTTCTGTTTTATTTTGTCTCACTACTGCAGCAAAGACCCACTGTGCTGATAAATCGCAAACCTGGCTTCTTGAAAAATCAGAAATTGAATATACAGTAGAATTTCCGTTAAAGACAGTTAAGGGGAATTCAAAAGTGGCAAAAGGAAAAGGCGTTTGCGATGAAAAGACCTGTCATTTTTTAGTCGCTACACAAGTGGTGTCTTTTAAATCTGGTGATCGCAACCGTGACATGCATATGTTAGAGGTCACCAAGGCAACTGAATATCCACTTGTTACTTTTGAAATGGATGTCGGGAAAACTTTTAACCAAAAAAATATTGGTTTTGAAATTGAATTCGCCTCTGTAAAAAAATATTTTTCTAATGTGCCCGTCACAATAAAAATAGTCGGCAATCAATTAAAAGTTAATTTAGAGTTTGATCTTTTATTGTCTAAATTTAATGTAACTAGACCCACTTTGCTTGGTATCCCAGTTAATGATAAAGTTAAAATGAAAATTAGATCTGTTTGGAGATTAAACAATGTTGCTGGTAGTAATTCCACAAAGAAAATAAAAGAAAAAATTAGATGAAATTTAAATACAGATTGCCGACTGGCTACACCATCAAACAAATCGAAAATGAAGAATTTAAAAAACTTTGGATCATAAAACCATCTCAGAATAAATTTAGGATTATATTTTAAAAATAAATTTGTTGGGTGGACTTGGGGATCTCAAAAAGGGCCATACTTATTTTACATGTGCAATTCAGCTATTTTGGTAAATCATCGCCAAAAAGGGCTGTACACATGCTTGATGCGCGAAATGCTTAAGCGCGTGATCGATCTTGGTTTTGATGAAATCTATAGTCGTCACATGATCACAAATAATGATATTTTGATTGCTAAATTAAAGCAGGGATTTTAATCAGGGCACAAACGCCCTAACAAAAAACTAAAAAAAATCTTTAAGCTATAAAAAAAAGGCCGAAACAACTTTCGCTGATTCGGCCTTAGGATTATTAACTAAAAATAATCAAAACTATTTTTTGTCAGAATCGACAGAGTTCTTTACTTCAGAAGCTTTGTCTTTAGCTGCTTCAGCGCCTTCTTCGACGCTATGTTTAGCTTCTTTAGCTAAACATTCAATTTTGCTGTCACCAGTTAGTTTACCACATAAAGCTTCTTTAGTGTTGTTGTAACCTTTTTTAACTGTACGTTTCGCAGTTTTACCAGTTACAGCCGCTTTTTCTGCGATTGTTTCTTCTGCATGAGCCATTGTTGAAAAACCCAATAAACACATTGCTAATACTAATACTGATTTCATTTTTTCTCCGTCTGTTAGTTGTTGTTAAGTCTAAAAATATCTAAATTACGCTTTTCCATTATTAAACAAAGTGCGATACAAAAACAAGATAACCATAGCGCCAAGCACCGCAGCCAGAAAGCCTGCAGGTTGGCCATTTTCATAAGCACCCATTGAACTTCCCGCCCAGCTAGCTAGCATAGCGCCGCCGATACCAAGTAGGATTGTAATGATAAATCCACCTGCATCACGACCTGGCATTAAAAACTTAGCAACGACGCCGATAATTAAACCAATAAATAGTGTCCAAATCATTATTTTAATCCTGTTTTGATGTCATCAACGACAGTATTTTTTTTATCTTTAAAAGATGCTACGATGCTAGAAAATTTATCCTGGAATTTTGCATTTTCTTCGCCGTACTTTTGCATAACTAATCCCGCGATAGATGTCACATCACCTTTTGTTTGTTCAATTTCGTCGTCAGTTAGTTTGCCCCAAGTTTTTTGGATCTCGCCCTTAATTTCAAGCCACTTTCCTTTGATGATTTCTTCATTGATTGTCATAAAATCTCCTTTGTTTGTTGGTTGATACAACCTAGTTACATTTAACCTTTTGCAATTGTCAAACCAGTATGATGATACTGATTTTAAGCCATCTGAGGTAAAAACGACGCGTAATGCGTATTTGACAAGTTTATTTAGTAAGCAGCGTTTGATTTTATGGGGCTTTTTTGGAGGTGAGTTTGTGCTTATTACAAAAGATAAATTCAAATATGGTAAAAAAATCAGATCATTTTTTTTAAGATTTCGAAGCTAACTTTAGACATATCAAACTTACTTGCATCTTCAATTTCAGTTCCAACAATTTCATCTTTGGTGTTGTAGTCAACTGCAACACCTGGATCTAACTCAGAACTTTCAGTGCTAGGTTCTTTTTTTAATTGAATATTTAACATTCCTATTTTTTTATTAAAAAATAGTTCTCTAAAAGAATTTCAAATTATTTTTGTTGTAACGTCATCTTCGAAGTGATGTCAGCCCAGTAAGCCATTTCATGAGTAACAAATTCTGTAAAGGGTCTTATGTCACAATCCACAGATGCTTTCTCAAGAGCCGACATATATTTACTCCTCTCAGATGTACGAATAACTGTCCAATTATACCCACCCGAAATAAGCATTAAATTCATAATAAATCTTCCAATACGCCCATTTCCATCCATGTAAGGATGAATATAGACAAAAATGAAGTGTCCGAGAATTGCTCGTACTGCTGCAGAGCTCTCTGTTTTTAATAAAGTTTCTAACATTTCCATTGAATCTAAAATTGCCTCTGCAGGAGGTGGTACATGTCGAGCACCAGAAATATAAACTTGTCCTTTTCTGTACCCTGCAAGATCGCCTGGGTTTAAAATGCCTGCTTGAACTACAGGTTTAAAGAGTTCGCGATACCAATTTTGAATATCATCGTAAAATACTTGTCCTGGATTTTCATGGTGCAAAACTTTTTTTACACTTGAAACCACAGATTTAAATGCTTCGTTATATCCCTTTGCTGCTAGCGCATCTTTCTCAGAAATATCAGCTATTTTAGTTTCTGAACTCCATTCACCTCTTTGAATTTTTTCAATAAGCTCTGGCGTAACATGGTAACCTTCAATTGAAAGTGAATTATAAGAATCCTCAGTATATAATCGTTCTATAATTTGAAGCGTCTTTTGAGATTGATCTTTAAAGCCTCGCTCGACTGGGAAATACTCCAGAATAGTGGGGCGCATTTTTTCCCACATCGCAACAATTCGGCCTGAATACGGAGAAATAAATTTATTTTTTATATTCGCCAAGTATAACTTTTCGCTGTCGAACGGATTAACTACATTTAATTTATAACCAGCTGCAGATAAATCTTGCTGGATTTGTGTAGCTGCTGCTGTTTCATTGAGTGCACGTAGAGCCCCAACAATTCTGTTAGAAGCGGTCACAAAATTATTTTCTAGTAAAACTCGAGAAAGATCGGCAGGACTGCCTACTGTGCGAAGGCAGATCTCCATATTCAATGTAAAATTAATAAAGTATGTTGGTGTTGCACGACAAATAGCTTCACTTAGAGGAATTATATTAAGACCGTTTTTTTTAACTATTGTTTTAGGGAAGCCTTTGACATCTTGATATGTAAGCAAAGAGGTATCATGCAGCAAATTGACAGTTTGATTGCTTGGCTTCTTAGTTATTACAGTGACCTGTCTTGAAATAACATTTTGTCCCGCATGAATATCTAATGAAGATTCAGGTGTTAGACAATAATCTTCTCCAAAACGCTCTTTTAAATACTCACGAATAAAATCCCAATAATTACTAAACCATATAGTCGTAGTGCCTGCTCCTGCAGGCTTAGAAAGTAAATACCAACCGTCCATTACTTTAGATAAGTATCCAGCTCTGGTTAGACGCTCACGCACTTTCCTATCAATATCTATTGACCTAACGACATGGCCGCGCGCAGCTTTTTTGGCTGCATTCAACGCCTCAACGATCTGTCTATTTTGTTTTGGCAATACCTCTTCCATATATCCCTTTGAAAACTATATGTATTCTAGATATATATGATATCATTTACTAGATTTCTAAGCAATATTTTTATAGAAAAGTATGATTGTTTTTACTAGATATCTGTGTTTGATTCTTCTCAGTTGGTGGTGGACTTGAAGCCCTTAAGTTGATTAAGTTATAGAAATCTCTGTGATTTCTTTTACTTACATTTAGTTTTTCGTGATTTTTTCTTAGCTGCATTTTTCAGAGCGAAAAATGGTAGGGAGTACAGGTCGAAAATGTGGCATCCACCTTGTAAGGGTAGCGCTCTACCAACTGAGCTAATTTTCAGCAGCCAGGCTGTGAAATAGTGAAATATCAAGAATCTATGTCTGTTTTTTCAATCTGCTGGTTTAACTGAAAAAACATTTCGACAAACTTTACTAAGCCTAAACGATATGTCGAAAATGACCATGTCAAAACAGTTAATGACTTTTTCCCTGTTCAAAATCAACTGTCACCTGCTGATATAAAAATTGAAATAGTGTTTCGAAACTACGGATTCTTTGAACCTTACTGCACTTTATTTTTAGCAATTATTCCTTGCACACCACAATACAAATGGTTTTTAGGTTCTAGGATATCGAACGAAAAGAATAAATTCATCAAAGACTATATTCTAAAAGAATCAGCTATTGGATTTTTTTGGATGCCCTTCTTCGTGCCGAGCTTTTATGATGAGGTTCGATCTATCAGACAAAAGCAAATGGATAACGTAATGAAAAATCTAATCGTGCGAATGCGAGATGATAAATTGTTTTAGAAAATCTAAGCTATTTCAGAAATCAGATCACTTTTTCTAAGGTCTCGAAGCTAACTTTGGACATGTCAAACTTACTTGCATCTTCAATTTCAATTCCGACAATTTCACCTTTAGCATTGTAATCAACAACAACACCTGGCTCTAACTCAGAACTTTCAGTGCTAGGTTCTTCTTTGAATTGAATATTCAACATTCCTGTTTTTTTATCAAAAATAATTTTCATTATGTCCTCGCTGATCTAGGTTTATAACTTCTGTTGTAATAAGCATTGAAGATGACTTGTTCGTTGCCACTCACTTCAACGACCACTTTTATAAATTTTTTTGCGTCTATGTCATAGCCATCATAAGCAATGCGTCCATTTTCTTGCACTGTTTTTGTCTCGTGATGGAGTAGTACATTCTCTATCTTTTCTTCAGTTAAATAAGGTCTTCTTATGATAACCTGACTCAAAAAATATGGATGATATTTTAACTTAACAGCTTTAAACATTGGACAAGCTCTTTAACAAAGATGATAAGCCTATAAAGTTATCAGAATCTTTTCTGTTTGTTTTTAAAGGGATAACTTTAGACATTTTAAAGTTCCTTTGATTTTTTCTTAGCTGCATTTTTCAGAGCGAAAAATGGTAGGGAATACCGGATTCGAACCGATGACATCTACCTTGTAAGGGTAGCGCTCTACCAACTGAGCTAATTCCCTGTTGAACGTTCAAAACTTATAACCCTATCTCAGTCCTTGAGACAAGGCTTTTTTAAAAAACTAATTACGATTGCGACGACAGTATAAATCTAAAGAAGATGTGATTTTTTTCAGCATCATATTGCTTTGGCCTGATCCTTCAATGCTCGATGATTCTTCTGATTCGATATCTATAATTGTGGCTGCCCATATGTTTTCCGAACATACATTTTTATCCATCAATAAATCGACAGGATCAAAAACAGCTAGTTTCATTAATTTTTGAACGTAATCGCGTCCCATGAGTTGAACTCTGATCACATTTTTTTCTGATCGGCTCATTAACCCGCCCCCAGAATAAATTGGCTTTTTACAGTCAATTTTAGAGAAGATTTCAACATTAAGGTGCTTAGTTCGTTGGCTTTCACGAGTCACTTTAAATAAAATAAGAATGTTTGGATCATCAACTGTTGTCCAGATACCTTGAATTGAACGCCATGGGAATGGTTGAGCAATGCCTTGATTAAACGGAAATAAATCCGGCCCACCAAGAGTGCTGGCACATTGGCTTTGTGCCTGTGCCAATACTGATAACGCTAAAATAAAACCGATGATAAATGTTTTCATTAAGCTCTCCCCTCTTGTTGAGCAAACTGATCACTAACTTTGATTGATTTATTTAAGAAATATCCATTTTTAGATCTGAAAATATATTTTGGACGATCGTAATCGGGTTCAATCATTTTACGTAACCGCTTTATAGTTACATAAATTTTATTATCATGAACTGCTGGATCGTATTCTTGTTTCCAAATATGTTCGACTAAAAATTCTTTAGAGAAAACTTCGCCCTGCTTAGAAATAAATAGCTTCAAAAGATCCAGTAAAATAAACTGATTTTTGAAATCAATAACACCTAATTGTTTTTCTTTAACTAAGTGATTATCAAAGTCGAAAGCAATATCAAAATTTTGTTTTGAATCATCTTTATAAGTTTCTAGGTATTTCGTTAAATGACTGGTTAATTTTTTAGTGTTTTGCTTTTCTGTACTTTTCAGAACTATTTCAAAATAAATGCGAGCTGCATCTTTTTGACCAAGCTCGAAAAGGCATAAACCGACGTGCGAAAGAATGACCATCGATGTAATTAGTTGCTTAGTGCTTTTAGTTTGTTCGTAGGCTTGCCAGAAAATATCTAATGCTTGATCGAATTTTTTTAGGTCTTCTAAAATTGCGCCGTTAGATGATAAAACTGCGACTTTTAAATCTACGTTATCAATAAATTGCATGAAAATATTTAGATTATAAATTTCTTTAAGTGCATCTTCGAAACGTTTTTGGTGGCGGTAGCATATAGATAAACCTAAAATCGCATAACAAATGTCTTCTTTATGATCCGCCTTCAAAGCGTGGTCTAATGCTATTTTAAAATATTCAAGACCGTTTTCGATTTGGCCTTTGTAAACTGCAGCCACACCGAACACGTAGTATACACGTGAATTTAATTGAATATTTTCACGAATAACTGTGTCTTGCAGCTTTTCTTTGAATGCAGAAAGTTGATCGTATTCTTCTTTTTCTGCATAGATCCTTAAAATGTGACCAGCACATTTTAAGTAAATGTCGTATTTTTTTTCTTTCAAACAAATATCGATCGCTTCAATCAAGTTGGGTAATGCTAAGCTGTAGTCGCCACGATCGCAGTATAGTTTGCCTAATTCGTATAACCGTTCTGCGTTCATTGTTACTAAATCCTTTTGAATTTTGCCAAGCTACAGATTTTTTAAGATTGGGTCAAGACTAAGGATGAGTTTAGCTAAGATTTTAAGTAGGACTGTTTTCAATGGATAAAGTCTTCCAAGGAATTCAGTAACTTATGATAATTGTAAGAAATGTATTATTACGCCTGTAATTTAGGCAGACTGTTTGGGGCATCTATCTAAAATGGCGTCTAAAGGTGAGAGTCACCCTTAGACGCCAATGTTGTTAATGAGTCGTATGGATATGTTGGCCAGTGTAGTGGGCTTTAATCCCAAATTCACGTTCCGATGACATTTTGAATAACTCCTTAGGGTTTTTAATGTCCAATGCGTTAATCAAAACTTGGTCGACGTGATCAACAAGGACAACTTTTAGCTCTCTTAAGACTTCTTTTGGAATGTCTTTAAGATCTTTTTCGTTTTCTTTCGGGCAAATAATCATTTTAATGCCACCACGATGAGCCGCTAAAACTTTTTCTTTTAATCCACCGATGGGTAAAACCTTACCTCGAAGTGAAACTTCACCAGTCATAGCAACTGTGCGTTTAACTGGAATTTTAGTGATCGCGGAAACAATTGAAGTTGTTAGCGCAATACCTGCTGATGGCCCATCTTTCGGTGTAGCGCCTTCTGGTAAATGAATATGAATATCAATGTTTGCGTAGAATTCTTTATCAAACCCGAACAAAGGCCCACGGGATCTAACGTAACTCATGGCTGCGGAACATGATTCCTTCATCACATCACCCAGTTGGCCTGTGACTGTAAATTTGCCCTTACCCGGAACAGCACTAACTTCAACAGCTAGCAAGTCTCCGCCAACTTCTGTCCATGCCATTCCATTGGTAAGACCAATTTCATTTTGTTTTTCAATTTCACCGTGTCGTAATTTATGAGCACCTAAAAGCTCTACAAGTTTTTCTGGTGTAACAACGTAGCCCGCTTCTTTTTTCTTAGAAGCTGCTTTAGAAACTTTACCTTTTTTAACGGGTACTGCTTTAATTTTACCAGCTGTGCCTTCTCTGGTTAATTCGGCAACCATGTCTGACATGACTACGTCTTTTGCGACTTTTCTGAATACATTCGCTATTTCACGTTCTAAATTACGAACACCCGCTTCGCGTGTGTAGTAGCGAATTATATCACGGACGGTTTTATCTTGAATCGTGACTCGCATGTCTTTTAAACCATGGTTGGCTAATTGTTTTGGAATCAAATAGTTTTTTGCAATGTGAAATTTTTCTTGTTCGATGTAACCATCTAAATAAATAATTTCCATACGATCAAGTAGTGGCCGTGGTACATTACCTAAATTATTTGCCGTCGCAACAAACATCACATTTGATAAATCATATTCTATTTCTAAATAGTGATCAGAAAATGATGAGTTCTGTTCTGGATCCAAGACTTCAAGCATCGCTGAAGCTGGATCTCCTCTGAAATCGTTAGCCATTTTGTCAATTTCATCTAACAACACAACGGGATTGCCTTTATCGACTTTGCGTAATGCTTGTAAAATTTTACCTGGCATTGCGCCCACGTAGGTTTTGCGATGACCACGAATTTCAGCTTCATCACGTACCCCGCCTAATGAAATTCTGGCGAATGGGCGATTTAATGATTCAGCGATTGATCTGGCTAATGATGTTTTACCAACGCCCGGAGGCCCTGCTAAACAAATAATAGGCCCGCGCATATTTCGTGATAAAGAAAGAACAGCTAAGTATTCTAAAATTCTTTCTTTAACCTTTTCTAAACCCCAATGATCGTCATCAAGAATCTTTTTTGCATTCCTAACGTCGTGTTTATCAGTTGAATAATCATTCCATGGAAGTGATAAAACCCAGTCGATGTAATTTCTAACAACTGTAGCTTCAGCACTCATTGGTGACATTAATTTTAGTTTTTTAATTTCTTTATTAACTTTGTCTTTGGCCTCTTGAGGCATTTTTTTATCTTTGCATTTTAGCGAAAGATCTTCCAATTCAGCTTGGTAATCATCTTTTTCACCAAGTTCTTTTTGAATCGCTTGCATTTGTTCATTTAAATAATATTCTTTTTGTGATTTTTCCATTTGTTTTTTAACGCGTGTTCTGATTTTCTTTTCGACTTCAAGAATTTCAATTTCACCCGTCATTAAATTCAACAAATTTTCTAAACGTTTTGCTGGATCAATGATTTCTAAAATGTTTTGTTTGTCTTCTAGTTTTAAATTTAACTGTGCCACGATGATATCTGCTAATTCGCCAGCACTTTCGATGCTAGAAACTCGCATTAATATTTCAGGTGGAATGCGTTTATTTAATTTAACGTAAGTTTCAAAAGTTGTTTTCACAGATCTAACTAGTGCTGATGCTTCAGTTGGATTTTCAACTTCTTCATCAATGACTTCACAATTAACAACAAAAAAACCTTCATTCGGAACAAAGCCTTTAATGCGCGCTCTGCGTTTACCTTCAACCAGAACTTTCACTGTTCCGTCTGGAAGTCTTAATAATTGAATGATCGAACCCACTGTTCCAATTGTGTAGATATCTTTTTCTTCAGGGTTATTTGTTTTAGCATCTTTTTGTGCTGCCAGAACGATATCTGTTTGTTTGCTCATAGCGTCTTCTAAAGCATTAATACTTTTTTCACGTCCTACAAACAATGGCATCATCATATGTGGAAATATAATGAGATCGCGTAACGGAAGTAAGGGTAGTTGTTGAGTCTGATTGTTGGCCATAAGAACTCCTTCCATGAAACGTAAAAATAATTACTTATTTTTACTTTGTGTAAGACTTGGGTTTAGGACCCGCATCTTTTAATCTTAGGTTAATCTATCCTTAGATTAAGCTTTGACCTACTTCTATTTTATTTTTTTATTGGCAGAGTGCAAAGTCTTTCTATCAAATGTGCAAAACAAAATAGTCTAGTTGCTGTATATCTGCATCAAAACATCTCGTTTTTAAGGCAGTATAAGAGTCTCTAACTGGTCACATAACATTAAATGTGTTTTAAATCAAATTTACGCTGATTCTGACTCTTTCTTTTTTGCAGCTTCGGCTTTAACTTTCATCTCTTCATCAGAATAATATACATATTTTGGTTGAGACGCTTCTAGAATGACTTTTTCATCAATAACGACTTCTTTAACATTCGTCATACCAGGAATGTCATACATAACATCAAGCATTGATGATTCGATAACGCCGCGAAGACCACGAGCGCCTGTTTTGCGTTTTAAGGCTTCTCTGGCGATGGCTTTTAAAGCTGAATCTGTAAATTTTAAATCAACACCTTCAAATGAAAATAATTTTTGGTACTGTTTAACAACAGCATTTTTAGGCTGTGTTAAAATACCCATTAAAGCATCTTCTTTAAGTGGTGCTAATGTCGCGATACACGGTAAACGGCCAATAAATTCTGGGATCAAACCAAATTTAGATAAATCATCTGGTGATACTTTTGATAATAATTCTTCTGTGTCAGCATCAGATTTAGCAGTGATGTCACCACCGATACCCATTGATTTATTCACAGTTCTATTTTCAATAATTTTATCAAGACCTACGAAAGCTCCTCCGCAGATAAATAAAATATTTGTTGTATCAACTTGAATAAATTCTTGTTGCGGATGTTTGCGGCCACCTTTAGGAGGTAAATTCGCAACAGTGCCTTCTAGAATTTTAAGTAAAGCTTGTTGAACACCTTCACCGCTGACGTCGCGGGTAATAGATGGATTTTCGGATTTACGAGAAATCTTATCGATTTCATCGACGTAGATAATCCCGCGTTTACATTTTTCGATGTCATAATCAGACGCTTGCAGAAGATTGAGAACCACATTTTCAACGTCTTCGCCGACGTAGCCGGCCTCTGTAAGAGTTGTCGCATCAGCCATTGCAAACGGAACATTTAAAATTTTTGCAATTGTTTGCGCGATTAAAGTTTTACCCGACCCTGTCGGTCCGATCAGTAAAATATTTGATTTTTGAAGTTCAACATCAGAAGATTTTTTGTTCGTTAAAGCATTAATACGTTTGTAGTGATTATGTACGGCTACAGCGATTGTTTTCTTCGCTGTTAACTGCCCAATGACATAGTCATCTAAGAAGGCTTTGATTTCATTTGGTTTGGGAACTCTAAACGCTCCTTTAACAGAGGTCTCTTTTTCTTTTTCTTCGTCAATAATATCCATACATAAATCAATGCATTCATCACAAATATAAACACTTGGGCCAGCAATTAGTTTCTTAACTTCTTTTTGGCCTTTACCGCAGAATGAACATCTAAGTTGTGCGTCTTTCATTTTCAATTATCCTTTGCTCAATTTACGTGATTCGATAACTTGATCGATGAGTCCAAATTCTTTAGCGGCTTGAGGATCCATATAGTTATCACGCTCCATAGCATTAAATAACTTTTGATAATCGTTGCCTGTGTGCTTTTCATAAATACGAGTTAGTTTTTCTTTTGTTTTAACTAATTCTCTTGCGTGGATTTCAATGTCTGTGACTTGACCTGATAAACCACCGCCATGAAGTAACGGCTGATGAATCATGATGCGCGAACTAGGCATTGAAAAACGTTTACCTTTAGTTCCAGCTGTAAGCAACAAAGATCCCATACTGGCTGCCATACCTAAGCAGTACGTTGCCACATCACATTTCACAAATTGCATCATATCATAGATCGCCATACCTGCTGAAACGCTTCCGCCTGGTGAATTGATATAAAACTGGATATCTTTTTCTGGATTATCAACTTCTAAAAATAAAATTTGAGCAATAATCGCATTCGCGACTTCGTCGGTAACAGCTGAGCCTAAAATTACAATGCGATCTTTAAGTAGTCTTGAGTAAATATCATACGATCGTTCACCTTTGGATGTTTGTTCAATGACGTAAGGTAATAATGGCACGTTCAGGCTCCTGTTTTTGGTTTGTTTTATGTTCTTTTAATCGGGCTAATGAAAGCCACACTTTATCATTTTGTGAAAAGCCTGTTAAAAATTATTCGACTAGTCTAGTCGAAACGACTAGGGTTGAGAATACTGCTACACACTATTCTCAAATTGAGACACTATAGCTTTGCAAAACAAGGAGTTAATTATGACTGAAGTTCAAGTTCATTTACACGCGAAAGATCTATCTGTACTACAAGGCCAAGGGGTGGTCTTTTTTTCAAAGCCCAATTCAGTTAAAGATAAACCCGCAAAGATCACTGAAAAAGAAATTCATGAAATTTTTGAAACGTCGATCGAAGACAAATTAATTACAGGCGCTCTTCAAGAAGTGATCACTTTCAGAGAAGCAAATCTAAATAATTTTAGACATGTTTTAGTTGTTGGCTTAGGAGCTGAAGTTAAAATGGATCACGAAGTTGTTCGCCAAGCAGGAGCCGCTTTATTAAAAGAAATGAAAACTGTGAAGCTCACTGAAGTTTTTGTTAGTCTTGATGGCTTAACAACTTCTAAAAAAGACCGTGCTGAATATACTCAGGCTTTTGTTGAAGGTCTTCATTTAGCTGGTTACACGTTTGATGAACTTAAAAATATCAAAGACAAAAAAGAAACAAAAATATTAACAGTTAATCTAGTTTCTAAAACAGCTAAAGATAAATCTTTAGTGCAAGCTTTTCAAAACGCAGCTGTTTTAGCGGAAGCCACTAATTTTGCGCGTAGACTAGGTGATATGCCTGGTAATTTAATGACGCCAACTATTTTAGCTAACCATGCTATCAGTGCTGCTAAAGGTTCTGGTCTTAAAGTCACAGCTTGGGATAAAAAAAGAATTGAAAAAGAAAAAATGGGCGGCTTATTAGGCGTTGCTCAAGGTTCGAATCAAGATCCACGATTTATAGTTATGGAATACAATGGTGCCGCGAAAACAAAAAAGCCAGTGGCCTTTGTTGGTAAAGGTTTAACGTTTGATAGCGGAGGTATTAGTTTAAAACCCGGCGCTAAAATGGAAGATATGAAATATGACATGTGCGGAGGCGCCGCAGTTATTGGTGCTATGCTAGCCATTGCTCGATTGAAATTAAAAATCAATGCGATTGCGTTTGTTCCAGCCACTGAAAATATGCCAAATGGTCGTGCCACAAAACCCGGTGATGTTCACACAGCCCGCAACGGAAAAACTTTTGAAGTGAACAATACAGATGCTGAAGGACGATTAATTTTATCAGATGCTTTATGTTATGCTTCTGAACAAAAGCCGGCAGTCATCATAGATGCAGCAACGTTAACTGGTGCTATGATCGTGGCACTTGGAAATATTCACACAGGTTATTTTACTCGTAATGCAGCTTTGAAAACTAAGGTCGAAAAAGCAGCGCAAGTTTCGGGTGAATTAGTTTGGAATATGCCATTAGTTGATCAACATTTAAAAGATATGAAAGGCGCTTACGCTGATCTTTCTAATATTTCTTACACTGGTGGTGCTGGTTCGTCGACTGCAGCAGCTTTCCTAGAGCAGTTTGTTGATGACAGCATTCCATGGGTGCATTTCGATATAGCCGGAACATCTTATGCTTGTGGTGGCCGTTTAAATTACTGCCACGCGAAGGGCGCAACTGGAGTTATGGTTAGAACATTTGTCGAATTAGCAAAACAGTTTTAATTGTTTTAAAATTCTAAGACAATGGGTTGCTCACCAGCAGCCCATTGGGAATCAAAAGAAACTTTTTTAGTATTTCCATTCTTATTGCTGAATAAAACAGTTTTCAGTACCCACGTTTGTGGCCAAGAATCAGCTGCGTTTTTAAAACTAAATGTTGATTTATATTGATCAAACTTGATTGATAAATTACCTGGTTTTTGTTTCATAAGTTCCGCAATTGGAATTTCAATAGATGCTAAATCAACTGGATCTTGAGCAGGTAAACACGGGGCTGAAATCGAAAAAGTTGGTGGCTCACCAGCGACGGAAATACCTTCAGCAAAAAACTGAATTTCGATCTCCTCATATTGCTTACAAATATTAGATGAAAAACCAGTAAATCTGATGTGTTTTTCTGTTGTGGAAACGGGCTGAATTTGTAAATTTTTTGAAATTTCAAATTTTAATTCGTCTGGATCTAAGCTTTTAATCTGATGTATTTTACCGCGAATGGCGGCAGGATCCCTAAATGTAAATTGATTGCTCATATAAGAATAGAAAAAAGCTATGCCACAGGTAAATGTCAGTACAAAAAAAATAACTGCTTTTAGTTTAGTTGTATTATCATTGTAAGCCATAATATAAACTTATCATATAGATCCGCATTCTGCTTTTTTATAGTTCTTAAATTGGACTTTCATCTGCTGGGCTTCTAGACCAATAGCCAATAATCCGATTTTAGCAGACCATCCATAAACGTTTTCCAAAGGGCATCCCATACGATTGTCGTATAAATCTGTCACACATAGCTTTTTGTAAACTGCACCGGGTGAATTTAAACTTTCAGTAGAAGATTTTTCACTATGGCTTCGTAAAAAGCCACCAGCCAGTTCACATCCTACGATATAAATAACGGGCTCTGCTGAAGCTAAATCAGAAGTCACCACAGAAGGAATACCTTCTTGTATAATCACTTCTTCAACATCACGACCGCCTTTGGCAGCTTTCATTTTTTTTCGTGATTTATATGTCCACTCTTTGACTTCTTCTCCGGACGAAACTTTAACAACTGCCAAACCGTAAGTTCCTGCATTATTTTTTACAAAACAAAATGGTTTTTCAGTGATACCTAATTTTTTATACGACACTGTCAGTTTTTCTAAAAATAAATCAACTTTAGCAGCTAATTCATCACGGCTTTGATCGCTATTAATATCAAAATTTTCGAATAGTTCAGTTTCTACACGCATCAAAAAAGGATCTACTTCAATGATCTCGCTAAATTCGTTCACAAGTTTATTATAATTTTCAAAATATCTAGATTTTTTTCTTTGATACCAACCTAATTCCCGCGGGGGATTCATTGGTTGACTGATTTGTTCAGCCCATTCAGCTAGTGCTAGCGAAAAATCATTATTACTGATGACCAAGTCAGGCTTAAAAGCTAGAAAAGATTCAGCTGACGAATAACCACTTTGTATGGTAATTTTTTTGCCTGTAATACTTGTTAATTCTAGGCTTTGTTCAAGATTTTTAGGAAAAGCAATTTGCACTTCAAAACCTGCTGACATCAACAGTTCATTTAAAGTGGCCACGTTCTCTGTGTAATAAGGATTGTTCGTGTGTTCTTCAGTAACTAGTAAGATCTTTTTTATTTTTTCACCGTAGTGAACTTGAATATATTTTTTAAAAAGATCAACAGCTGATTCTTTGTCAACTGGGCAAATGTTATTAAATCCTGCAGGGTATATGTTGGCATCGACATTTGTAATTTTGTAGCCAGCATCGCGAATGTCGTAGCTAGAATAAATAGGATATTCTAGTTGTGATGCTTGGTTTTTGAACCATGCCATTACTTTGTCAATTTTCAAACAAATATTTTTGTGCAATTCTATTTGTGCTTTTTCATGTTCAGCTTTAATCCCAGTTGTTTTTTCCATTAAGTAGTTGTCCTTATTTGCCTATTTCATAAAGCCAAAGTTCTATTTTTTTCTGTAGTGATTCTAAATAGACAACGATCAATCCTGTTTGAACTGATCCTGTCGTTTGATTTTCTAAATGTGTGTTCTTAGCTTTTTGAATAGAATCAAATAAAGCCATCGCTATTTTTTTTCGGTACGCTAAATCACGTTTTGAATCATCCAAGTAACCTTCAAAAAAATTATACTTCGAAATTAATACATCATAAGCACGTTGGTACTGTTCTGAATCCATTTCAATAATATAATAAAACTGGACCTGAATTTCCTTTAGAAATTCAATTTCTTCAACACAGTACTGATCACAGTTGAAATCCATTGACCATCGAAGGGCTTCTAAAGATTCTTTTTTTGAATTTTGCGACTGCACTACCCGAGTCATAAATTGACGTCGCTGTGAATTTTCAAAATTACTGAGCGAAATTTTTACTTTTGCGAAATTTTTCAGTAACATTGATTGTGCTTTAATGTAATCAATTCGACTTAAGCTGGAAAGCTGTAAAGCTTCTTGTAAATTCAAAATAGCTTTTTCTGGCAGGGACATCTGATCATATATTTTAGCCAGATGAAGCAAGATATCTATTTTTTCTTGATCATCCTGCTGAGTATCAACTTTCAGCCTAGCTACTAACAGAAATTTTTCAGCTTTTTCGTATTCACCTAAAACCAGAAATTTTTTGGCTTCATCTAATTCAAAAGTTTTAACAACTTCAACAGTTGGCTCGCTTCGAAATAGTGAACAGTTTGAAAAATTGATTGACACAAATAAGCAAAAAATTATTTTATAGACTTTGAATTTTTTGATAAATACTTTTAAGTGATTGAACATAGTCACTATCTTGTACGACTTCTTGGCATTTGTATACCTTTAGATGACTACCAAACTTGGACTTTGATTCAGTTAGGTGGTCTTGAAGTTGTTTAAAATAGTTTAGATATTGCTGTATTGTTTGATCTTTGGCTTTAGTTTCTGAATTCCAGTTTAAAGATCGATTTATGATAATCGATTTCAAATTATAACCTTGCTTATAAATTTCATGACTAAGTTTTTGGGCTTCGCCTAAACGACTGCGATCAAGACCTGTCACCAATACAAATTCAGTTTCTTGCGACGACAAAAGTTTATGTGCTGCCCAGACTTGTTTTTCAAGCGGAGACTGCCATTTCTGAACTGCAGAAAAGAAAGCGGATAGTTCTTTAATAAATTCTGAACCAGTTAAGCTTTCTAAGGTCTTTAGCACTTGCTGTGTTCCGATATTGAAAACTTTTTTGAAAAATGGCGTATTTTTTTGATCAGCTTCCCTGAACCACTGGGCAACGCCTTCGTTAAATAACTGAGCTAGCTTTTCAGCTGCGTGTAAGAACTGCCAAGTGTGTTGGGCTGGTGGTGTATCTAAAATAACAATATCATAGATTTTTGATTCAACAAA
>JANOOI010000251.1:0-8431 GCA_031421235.1 Bdellovibrio sp. | reverse complement strand
CGTATTCAGCTGTCCACCAGTTCATGCGTGATAGTAAAGTGGCTTCGGATGTGTAAGTGACTTTTTGCATAGCCAATTCAAGTTGTAGTTCACAATTTTTAATTTCTTTTTCAGTTGATAAAGAATTTTCTTTGATATCAGAAAGATTTCTAATGGCTTCATAAATTTCTAAATCATCTTTGCTGATAATTGATTTTTTAGCGACTTGCGCATAAGCCTTTAAGTATTCGGCATATTCAGTATTCACTAAAATCGGGGCATGCCCAGCAGCTTCATGAACAATGTCGGGCGCCGGTGTATACAATAAATGATCAAGGCTTCGCATGTCAGATGCTATGGGTAGTAAAGACAGTGATTGCAGTTCCATAAATGCTGCGGGTGGAATAAAACCACTAACTGGAACCGCTTGCCAGCCAAAATTTTTTAGTTTTTTATTCATTTCGGAAATGTGTGGTATTTCTTCGGATGAAATTCCTGTTTTCTCTAAACCCTCTAGATAGCATTCGTGGGCATTTTGAGATAAAAAATCTTTAAGCTGTCTTAAAATATATCGCCATGTGGCCTGATCAATAGGCGTATAGCGATCATAATTTTGATCGACGACATATTTTTGAAGATGATTGGGTAAATTAACTGTTGTCATCAATTACAACCAAGGATCTTTTTGTGTAAGATAATTTTCAACGTAGTCTTCAATAGCTTTTTCAAGCGGCCATTGCGGATCACTTAAAGATTGCAATTTCCATTTATCCATTTTTGCTAATGTAAAATACTGATATTGATTTTTAATATCATCAGGCATATCCAGCCAGTTAATTTGTGCAGGCTTATTTAATGACTTAAATAACGCATGCGCCATATCTAACCAAGATCTCGTTTCGCCGTAGCCCATGTTGTATAAACCACTTTTGGGTTTTTTATCCATCAGTTCAGTCATCCATCGCACAACATCTTTGACGTAAACGAAATCTCTGACCTGTTCGCCATCTTTGTACTGCGGGTTGTATGATTTGAATAGGCCTAAATTTTCAGTCTTTTGAATTTGATGATAAGCTTTAAATGCGACACTGGCCATCGGGCCTTTTTCATATTCGTTGGGACCAAAGACATTAAAAAACTTTAAACCGTACCAGTTTTGTGGCGTGGCTTTTTGTTTTAAGGCCCAACGATCCATAAGTACTTTTGATTCACCGTACAGATTCAGTGGTTTTAATTTATCAGAATCAAATGTGTCATCAAAGCCGTTTTCACCTTGGCCGTAAGTTGCAGCACTGCTAGCGTAGATCAAATTTTTTTGATACTGAGAACACCATTCAAAAAGTCTTTGAGAATATCTGAAATTATTCTCAAATAAAAAATCCCAATTTTTTTCTGTCGTCGACGAACAAGCGCCCATATGAAAAATCCATGAAACTTTTTTCTGTGTTTCAGTGTCAGCTAAAAAACTCCATAATTCGTGAGCTAAAAAAAAATGTGAATATGTTCGTTTTTGTAAAACATTCCTGTTCGATAAGTCGACAGTATCAACAGCAATGATATCTGTTATGCCCATTTGATTGAGCTGCCAAATCAAAGCGCTGCCTATAAAGCCATTAGCTCCAGTTACAATAATCATGAAAGCAGTATCTTGTATGACACTTCACAAGAGCAAGATTTTTTAGCTCCGTTGAGGCTGTATTTTCATTTTAACAGCTGATTTAGTTTTAAACAGACTTGAAAAACTTACTTGAAGTGACAGCCAAATCAGAAATAGGGGTCAATAAAGCCTATTTTTGTGGCCTTGAAGTTGCTCTAAATTGTCATAGGGAATAGTTAAAGCAAAGCTTTGAAAAAGCTGGGGTAAAAAGATGGGTCAGGGTCGTTTGCGTATTTGGGGAATTGGAATAGCTATCGCCATGGGGTTTGTGGTGGGATTAGTTTTGTCTGGCATCGGGGGTGCTAAGACGGGGTTGTATGCACTTGAAAGCCAAAGCCTAACAGAAACTTACCGTCTTGAGGACTACTGGCAAGGCACTGATCTCATCGAATACGATCTTCGTCAACTGGTTAACAACGAGGTCTGCGAAACTTCTGAAAAGTACTTTTTAGCTTGTGTGAATTCAGTCATCAATACTTTAGCAGTGACTCATGAAAGACTCACTGTGAACGGACAGATTCTTCCTTCAGAGCTTGATTTTAATAGTTTAGATAATTTTAAAGAAAAACAAAACTTACAGCCTTTTTCTAAAATTTATAAAGATCATTTATCAGATGTGTTTTCGTTTGATCAGATTTGGGATCAAATCATTTTAAAGGCAAACAGTCAGCAGCCTAAAAAATATCTTTTAGCTCAGGGAATTAATGGCTTTTTATCAGTCATGAAAGATCCTCATACTTATATTTTACCCTTAAAATATTTCGATAATGTAAGCTCAAGCAGCGAACGGTCACCTTATTTTGTGGGTTTATCTTTCGAGAAAATCAACGGACATATTCACATTAAAAAAGTCGTTAAAAATTCTGATGCTGACCGAGCTGGTTTGCAGCAAAATGATGAAATAGTCATAGCTAATGGCATCGAAGCAGCTAAATTAAGTTTAACTGATATCGGTCAAATTTTGAGAGACAAAAAAATTAGAATTTTTAGTTTTATCATTCGTCGCGAAGGGCTAACTATTGCTAAAAAAGTTCAAAGGTCATACCGGGTCCTTAATCAAATTAGCCATGAAGTTGTTGGCTTAGATCATAAAAGTGGTTTGATTCAAATTTCGAAATTTTCAAACGGAACTTGCAATGAAGTTCAAAATATTTTAAATGAATTTAACCAAAAAAAGATTAGTCAAATCGTGATTGATTTACGAGACAATCCAGGTGGTCGTTTATCTGAAGCCGCTTGCTTAGCCGGTCTATTCATTGGACCCAATAGAAAAGTTTACAGCGTTAAGTACTTTGATTCAGCCTTATCTGAAGAGGCCATCCAAACAGAAAATGATAAAATGTTTTCGGGTTCTTTAGTTGTGCTGATTAATTCTAATTCGGCCAGTGCTGCTGAACTGTTAGCAGGGGCTTTACAAGAATACAAAAGAGCAACCATTGTGGGTCACAGAAGTTTTGGTAAAGGAACTTTTCAAGAAGTTGAACAGTGGAAAGAATCTGATACAATCGGTTACTTTAAGACTAAAGGTTTCTATTTACTTCCTAGTGGGCAGACAACTCAGTTTTATGGTGTTGTGCCAGATGTTTTTGTTGAACAAGCCCAGCAAGTTGTTTCGAACGAAGAAATTAATTACATCTATCCGATAAAGCCCGAACAAAAATACAACATTCAGTTACAGTTGAAAAAAAGCCAATCAAAATTGGCACTGTCAGCATGTCATTCTGAAGAATTGAGTGATCCGTCAAAAAATACAGATCACGTTTTGTTAAAAGCTTTTGACGTATTATGTGGGCATACGCAATTATCACAAATTGCTCACGACAACCAACTATAGAGCTTCAAGTTTTGAAGAAATTCTATATCTTTCTGGCGTACTGCTGTTATTCACTTCTTTGGTATCATTTATCTTTTTTAGTTCGTCCAGCGTGTAGCCATGAACTGCCGAATTATCTTTGGCTAAATTGTTTCTTATAAATTGTTGCAATTGATGCCATTGGCTTTTAGTTGGATCATCCGTACACGTCTTAAGATCTTCACTATTTTTTGATCCCCATCTTATTTCAGGACACGAATAAGGATCGTAAGATATTTGATCAGCACGGTTCACTAATGTTTCTAGATTGATGGTTACAGCTTTTTTCTGAGAATTGTAAAAAGTAATTTGACAACTTTTAACAGATTGCTGATAAATTTTTATAAAATCTTGTTTAAGGTTTTCTCCTGTGTAATTCATTAAGGGATCTTTATTTTTGTAACGCTTCATGAGTTCTTTTGCTGTTTCTGGAATACTTAGAATTTTAAGTCTTAATCTTAAGTCGCGTCCCGGCGACGAGTAAGCTTCCCATTCACCATCAGCACCAAAAACGTTTTGCGGCAATTGATCTGGATGATCTTTCAAATGAATACTGTTGTCTAGAGCTGTTTGGACAGCACTAATTCGATCTTGAGTCATTGTGCAAAGTTGATCCATTTCATTTTTGAATTCTTGCGCAGGATCTAGCCTGTAAGTTCCATTGGATAAATTAAATTTAACCCAGTCGTTGAAATCTACAGAGCGGGTGTCTTGATTTGAAATTTTAAAAGCTGCGCTATCTGTTTGTGTTTTAGAATTTCCTGTGTATTGGATCAATGAAAAATCGGGTATCGCTTCATCTGTCGCTGATTGGACAACACCTTTAACAATGTGGCCTTGTGAATTGTATTCTGGGTTTAATACTTTAATGGGTCTAAAATTTTTAAAATTCCCACCTAGGTTGGAATTAGCCAATTGGAAAGATTCTTTTGTGACTTTAAGTACTCCACGAGAAACTGAATTATCTGGATGCGCATCAACAAATAAAACTTCTCCCTTAGGAGTCACATCATAAACAATGGCCACATGACCTGCGACACTGTACAAAATCGTGCCAGCTTTGATCGATTTTAAACTCACTGCTGGTGAATAAAAATCAGATTCTATTTGACCACCTTGGCTGTTTAACATTCTAAAATTTCCAGAAGAAATTCGATCCATGATCCACGGACCAAAAGTAGAAAAATCATACCGTGTGCCTTTAGCAGATGGATTTGTAATTTGTTGAACTGGATAGTTGCCGTTACGTGAATATCTTAAATCCTTTTGACGTAATTCATATTGAATGACCGCTTCCGGACCTTTTTCAAGTAACAACCTATCCGTAGTTAACTGCATTTGCTCAAGTTGTGTTTCTGAAAATGGGACAGCTTTAATTGATGAGACCATTGCAAAGGGAAGCTTATTTTTGTAAGCGAAATATGACCTTAAATAGTAAGGGAAATCTGCACAGTCCGAATAGTGGGTAAATAAAAGGTCTTCTTCAGTTCGTAGTGGGTTGTCTACACTAGATAAACATTTATCAGTTGTGTTACACTTACTGTAACCAATTTTTTTAATAAATTCACCAAAGTTTATTTCGTCTTGTGATGTCCATTCAGTTTTTTCAACAATCCAAGGCATAGGTTTTTGTTTTTCTCTGACTTGTGGACATTTCATGAAAGCTGAATCAACCACATTATATTTTGTGTAATCTGTCCCATTAAATTTTTCTGTGCGTTCAGACAGTTGACTGCAATCTATAGGTTGCTGTGACACCTGCTGAGCTAACAATGGGTAGCTTAACAACTGAATTGATAAAATTAAGCTCACTAAATTTGATTTCATAAGGCCCTCTTTGCCATTTATGATGCAAATAAAAAGCCTACTTTAAGCTCTTGATAATGTGGTTTTTCTCAGAATGAGACACTACTATTTCGACGCAAGCTCATAAATGTCAACGGGCTGGGTTGGCAGGTTGCCCAGTTCTGTGGAACTTCAGTCGGGGTTCTATCACGCTTGGGTATCGGTCATGTCCACAGTATGTCCTGACTCTTGAATCTAGTTCGTATTAGGTCCACAGTATTTCCCACTCATCCAACGAAAGCCCTCGTAGGCGATTCTTTTTGTAGGGTATGAGACCAAGGGCTTCTTTTTCGTTAAGTTGAATATAATTCCGCACGACTTTATAAGCCTTATATCCACGAACAACTCGGCTGAATGGCCTATACATCCACAGCTTTAGCTTTCTTTTAATGCTGTTTCCCTTGCTTGATGTTCTTCTTTGAATATTTTTTGGGGTATCGGTCACGCTTCGCAATTTGTTTTTAAATCGTTCATCAACCACGTATCGTAGTTTGTCTGTTTTTTCGAATTGTTGAGCAATTTGACCTGAAACAACGCGGAAAAAGTGATGAAAAAAGCTTCGCCTGCATGTTCTGACTAAACAATGGATATGGTCTCCTTGAATAGATATTTGCTCTATTTTCACAAAAAATCTGGCTGCATATTTTTGAATGATTTCATGTGAAAGCTTAAAATTCTGATGAGTCCTTAAACTTTGTGTTTTTAGTACAATTCTATTTAATTTAAAGACAACATGCAGAGATTCTTTACACGATATTGCACGTCGGCCCCTGCCATGACGTTTTTTTCGATGTTCCCCGCCGTGTTCTAAAGACCGCGAACTAGAGGCTAGTTGAAACTGTGTTTGAATACTTTTAAGACCTGGCGTTTGCCTGTGTTTCGGACTGAGCTGTGCCTTTACTTTTGCATTTGTATTTGCTTTTTTCATGTGACCCATACCCCTTATGAGGGATTGAGGATGCAAATCAAAGACGATGGTAAGAGTGAATTAAGCGGGCATAAGCAGTAAAGAGATCCGAAAATCGGATTCTAATATTGAAATTTTTGAAACTGTGAAATCAGAAGTAATAAATAAAACTTTAACTAGTAATAAAACTGTGAATACGTAAAAAATGATAGACAAAACAAGAATAATATTAAGAACAAGATTAACAACAAAAGTAAAAAGTGAGGGTTATAACCTAAACTGTTGTTAGCTATGAGTGAGCGGTACACAGAAGTGAGCGATACCCAAAAATAACAGATATCTTTGGATGCAGATGCTATAAGTGACCCATACCTAAAAGTGACCTCTAAACACAACTTTTTGCGGAGACCCGATCTAATAAGCCATTAATAGCCTCTTAAACCTGTCATCTTCTACAGGTGTCTAACAATTTACGGGTTCTCACAATGATACACTTATATAAGTCCTTGATATTTCAAGGGCTTATTTAGTTCGTTGAATAAGGTGTCCTTGGCACAGCCTTCGCAATGATATCTGTATATAACAACGGTTTAAAAAGAGAGGTCTTTATGAAAAAAGTATTAATGATGATCGCAGCTGGTTTAGTTATGACTTCAAGTGCATTTGCAACAGGACATGCAGCAGGTTGCCCGTTAAAGAATTTAGCGAAAAACCAATTAAGAAATGATAACTCAACTAACTTTAATTCATTTTTAGCTTCAGCTCAAAAAGCAGCACCTAAATATCAAGGCACTGGTCAAACAGGAGCTCAACAGTAAGTTCTCCAGTAAGATTTTTCAGTAATTAGTATCTGTCCTCAACATTGTCTTCAACCCCCAAATCAGGCTCTGACGATTCCCCCCTTGTCAGGGTCTGTTTTCCTTTTGCTCTTACAACAGCTGGCTGAAAGTAATTTTTAGCATAATCATACCCTTGTTGAATTAAAAGAACCCCACCATGTGCAGATTCTCTCATAAACTCAGCCGTCGCTGAATTCTGCAGGTAATTGTATGTCTTTTTTTCGATCGTCTCGTGACTCATTTTAGTTTGAGAAAAAACAACCACTAAACATGAAAATATAAAACACTTAATAACAAATTTAATTTCTTCCATATATTTCTTCCATACAGCTATTTTAGCAAACCCCGGTTCCATGTAAACGTCTAGAATAAGTCCTAGTCCTAAGAATAGTGTTTTAATTAAACTGGACGTGGACATATTTGCGAGACGCACCGTTTCGTAAGACAATATGATCATGATACGCATCGTGATTATTCTTTATTTTTTATTTTATTCTTTGGCCTATACTTCAACAGCTAGTGCCCAAATTGGTTCGCCAACCAAAAATAAAAATCCTTACCCTGCAAAATATTATAATTCAACTGATGAGGCCTTGGTTATTAAAACAGTGACCTATGCACCGGTTTACGACAATGCGAATGGCATTTACAAAAAAGTTTTAGAACCTGAACTAAAAAAATTAATTACCGAAGATAAAAATTGGGCTTATTCAGATTACAAATTAGCTAAAAATATCCGCGCAGATGAATTTGATCAAAATTCAAGTTTAGTTCTCGAAGCTTTAGATCAATCAAAAGCTGATGCAATGATAACTTGTTTTGTAATCAAAGGCCCACTGGGTTTGACAATTCAGATGAATTTTTTCACTAAAGACGGCGGCGCTTTATTAATCAAAGAAGAATTTCAAGATTCTAAAATTTTCGAAACTGAAAAAGTTAAAACGGTTTTATCTCAGTTGTATTCTTCTTTGAAAGCCAAGCTTCCTTATTCAGGATTTGTTACAAGTCGCAGAGGCAACCAAGTGACCTTAAATGTGGGTGCTTCGCAAGGATTAAAAAAAGGTGATTCTCTGACTGTAGCCCAAGTTTTAAAAATTAACAGGCATCCTAAATTAAATTTTATGGTGGGCGTAGAAAAAGAAATTTTAGGTAAAGTCGTTTTGAACCGCGTCGAAGAAGAAGTCAGCATTGGTGATATTACTTTTGAAAAAGAAGCTGGTGTGATCGGACAAGGCAGTAAGTTACTGCCTTTAAATTTTGTAAAGTATCCTAATCTAGCCTCTAATGATCAAATTCTAAAGGATGCTTACCCTAACGAAAAAAATCCGATTGAATGGCTTCCGGCACCGACT
>JANOOI010000250.1:0-3551 GCA_031421235.1 Bdellovibrio sp. | reverse complement strand
GATAAATTTAATGATTCAATATGTTTTTTGATCAGTTCATATTGGCGTATTCGATCATGCGGTAGTAAATTTAAATGGGTACATGCCACATAAAAGAAATCATCAGCATTTAAGCCAATTTTGCAAATTAGAAGTCCTCTTTTTTCAATAGGGTTTGTGGAAATATTTATATTTTCCCAACTTTGGATAGGCAACTGACTTAAAATCATGTTTCCATGGTGACCGTGGGTATAGACTGCGTTTTGTGCATACGAATAATGAGGCCAGACTTGATCGGCTAGGAACTCAAGTTGTGAATCAATAAGCCCTTTTTTAGTATACTGAGAATTCTGACCAACGACTTCTTGTAGAAAAACTAAATTAGCACCGGTAGAGTTTATAAGATCTTTAATCTCTTTGAGAAAATAATTTTTATTTCTCCAGTCGAATCCTTTATGAATGTTGTAGGTGAGTAATTTTAATTTCATTTATTCCTTCAAGTTGCCGTTATTTTTAGCCTTAGGGTAATGCTAAATTCAATAAGAATCGAGTGCTAATCACACATGTGCTAACCTAAAGCAAACCACACTTTTGCGACCAAGTTTTCCACTTAAGTTCATTTATTGTGGCAAAATGCCCAATGTGGATGGTGTTCTCAATTCTAACGGCCAATGGATGTGGCAAGGTTTTTGTTAGTTAAGCTTTTATGCTATTCACTTTTTTAGACAGCACGGTCAAGGGAGACCCATGAAAAAAATAAAAATGCCATTTTTTCTATCTTTAAGTTTAATAATTCTACAATTCCCATTGCTAGCCGCAGTGCCAGGTTTTACAACCACAGAAGCTGTAGTATTTATAAACGAAATCTATGTTCCCAAAGGTCTTAATTCCGAAACGGAGGCTTATGTAGTGATTGCTGGAATCTATCCCAATGGTTGTTACCACTGGAAGGGTTCAGAAATTACTAGTCATGACATGTACACGCACATCATAAAACCCGTTGCTGAGGTCACACAGGCCAATTGTATTATGGTTCTGGTTCCTTTTGTACAGCGTATTCAACTAGGAAACTTACCCACTGGGTCACATGATTTGTTTATCTTAAGTGCAGACGGTGCCTGTTTTAAAAGAACTTTAGAAATCGAATAGAATCGTTAAATTTATTTGCACAATCATCTTTAGTATTAGAAATTAAATTCTAAATGATTCGAATTTATAATTTGATACAATTTTTAACAATTAATTTCGGGCCTTTAGCCGTTTTCTACATTGCCAATGCATTTTGGGGATTTAAAACGGCCGTTCTTGCATCAATAGCAACTACAGTACTTGAGTTTTTATACCTTAAGATTCAAAAACATAAAATAAGCTCGTTCTTTTATTTTACTGCGCTGATTGTCATAGTATTCGGTGTGTTAGATTTGACGATAAAAGAGCCCTTCTTTTTCAAGTTTGAAGCGACTCTCACAAATCTATTTTTCGCAATCTTTTTTGGTTTATCATTATTTAAAGACAAATCAATAATTCAAGAATTTGCTGAAACTCAAAAAAGAACATCAGAGGAGCAATCTGAAGATAAAAAATTCTTTTTCAGAATGTTTACGATTTTTTGGTGCGCTTACTTCACAGTTAAAGCTGTTTTCTTTTTGTGGATTAATTTTTCAAATGAAATAAATCAAGCCTTACTGATCCGAATGGCTGTCGGAAAAGTTAGTTTTTGGGTGATGATGTTTATTTCTATAGGTATCCCACGTCAAATTTGGAACGTGATGGAGCGACTTAAGCTATTTCCATCGCAAAGAATTAAACCACTTATCCTCAGAGAACTGACAGTTAACGACGAGAAAGCTTTTTTGGCTGGTTTAGAAAACTGGAAAAATGAAGAACTCAGTTGGTACACTTTTTCTTGGAAGCCCGGAATGTCGCATGCAGAACATTTAGCTGATCTTGAAAAATTTAAAGATAAATCTAAAGTTCCAAAAGATTTTGTGCCAGCAACAACGTTATATGCATTTGTCGACGGTCAAATTGTGGGGCGTTTAAATATTCGCTATGAATTAAATGAAAATTTATTATTTCGCGGCGGAAATATTGGCTACGCGGTTAGTCCGCTTCATCGTAATAAAGGCTATGCCACAGAAATCTTTCGGCAGGGGATTCAGTTTAGCCAAAAGCTGGGTTTAAAAAAACTTTTAGTGACTTGTGCTGATCAAAACATTCATTCATGGATAGTGATTGAGAAATTTAACGCTGTTTTAGAAAAAAAAATTTTTGATGAAGAAGAAGACGAATACGTACGCCGTTATTGGGTTGATTTAATCAGCAACATCTAATCAATTACGTAAGCTCATGAAATTTTATTTTTTGGATCTGAAATTTGATAGGCTTTTTCGTTCAAAGCTAAGACTTTTAAGAAATTGTAAGTTTGAAAGCTTGGTATTTTTCGACCGCTTTTAATTTCTGATAAATACTCAGGCGTGACCCCAAGGCGGATGCAGAGATCAATTTGTAAAGTATCTTCGCGTTCAATAATTTTGATTATGTATTTTTTAATATTTTCACAGAGACTTTCTTCGATAAATTGATCGATCTTCTGTCCAGCGGCTAGTGAAATGATTGTTTCACTACACGCGCCGCATTTAAGTACTACGACACTTTTTTTGATGTGAACAGCGGGAAAATCTTTCCACATAAATGGTCCGTTAGTATCAGTTTCCATCAATTTATTCGAGCCACAGTTACCACATCTTTTTGCCATTTTAAAATCCTTTAGGGATCAATAGACCCCCCATTGTTTTTAATTCTGCTTTTGGAGGGTGAAAAGAAATTTGTTCTAGCACGCCATCCTCGATCACAAACTTTATATACCAAGGCCTTTTATCATAGATAAGTCCATACACATCAGCGATACATTTTGGATTATTCCATTGGATTGAACGCTTAACATAGTTTAAGTCAGTGAGCGTTTTGAGGCCAGCCAAAATAAACAATCGGGCCCCTATTATTGACTTTGGTGAGCTAGTATTAAAATAAACTTCTATAACAGGGCCAATCGATTTTGACGTTGCCGAGAACCACACTTTTTCACTGTCTTCTGTATCTATGAAGTCAAAGACCTGCTGCAACGGATACTTTGCAGATATTTTCATCCAGTCTCCATTCTAAACTTAATCTGAGATTAAGTCAAGCTTTTCAATATAGTTGTTAATAATTACTTTTTTTTACTTGCAGAAATAAGCTCAGGTTGAAAAGCCCTTAAAAGAGACCTGGAGCTTAGACATTTACGAAATTCGGATATTAAAGCTACACATCAGCACAAATTATGTTTTATAGTTTTTCTTTTATCGTGAAAAAAGGAATTCCTATGATTGTTTCAAAATTTGGTGGCACTTCGATGGGGGACGCGGTTTGTATGCTGCGTTCTGCGGAACTATCAATTAAGAAAAATTCGTATTTAGTTTGTGTGTCGGCGATATCAGGCACAACTAATCAGCTAATTGAACTTGCACAACTTGCAGAAGCCAGCCGTTGGGACGATTGCACGGCGAAAATTAAACAACTGCGTGATCGTC
>JANOOI010000249.1:0-1926 GCA_031421235.1 Bdellovibrio sp. | reverse complement strand
ACTGATGGCGCTGCCGCAGTTTTGTTAGCCAGCGAAGAAGCGGCCCAGAAACTAGGTAAAATGCCACTAGCCCAACTTGTTGATGTGCAAGTGGCTGCTGTTGATTACGTACAAGGTGCTGGGTTATTAATGGCGCCAACTATTGCAGTATCAAAACTATTACAAAGAAATAATTTAACATTTGCAGATTTTGATTACATTGAAATTCACGAAGCTTTCGCAGGCCAAGTTCTTTGTAATATGAAAGCTTGGGAATCAGCAGATTACTGCAAAAATATTTTAGGTTTAAAAGCCCCACTAGGTAAAATTAATCGTCAGCGTTTAAATACAGCCGGTAGCAGTTTAGCATTAGGCCACCCGTTTGCGGCCACTGGTGCTCGTCTTGTAGGAACTTTAGCCAAACATTTATCTTCTGGTGGAAAAAAGCGCGGCTTGATTTCAATCTGTACAGCTGGTGGCATGGGTATCGCAGCTATTATGGAAACAGCGTAGGTTTAACTATTTCTTATTTTTCAAAAGCTCACTTAGGGCATCAATATTTTTATACATTTGTTTATAGTCTTCTGATGTCATCGCATTTGGCTTAGGTGGCATAGTTTGTGTTTTTAATCGTTGAAACAAACGACTGGCCTCTGGATTAAGCGGATTGATTAAACCCTGCTCGATTAGTTTTTTTAAACTGTCATCGCTATTCTTAGTTGAATACAAATCACTATGGCAAGTCATGCAATTTTTTTGTAACTGTGGATAAAGCTGGGAATAACTTTTTTTCTGATTTTCTGTGGCGATAAAATTAGCTTTGTTATCTGTTTTACTTTGCTGATCTGTCTTGTGGGTCTTGCCTTCAGCCAAACGAATAATCGAATTATTTTTATCATCCATAATTAAAAGACTACCGTCATTTAAAACTGTTAACCCAACTGGTGCGCCCTTAGAACGAACACCATCAAGTGCTGTCCAATTAAAAATTAAACTTGTCGGTTGTTGGTATGTCGGTAAACCATTTTGATCCACATCATACATCACAACTTTTTGTCCCTGCGGACGATAACCATGCCACGACACCAGCATTTTATTTTGCAATGCGATTAGTTTACCATGTTGATAATACACCATCCCTAGCGGGGCAGTATGTGCTGGCATAAATACCGCAGGTGGTGAATATTTAGTTTTACAGTCTTCTGGTTTTACAACAGAACTGAAATCTTTTAAAACTTTCCCGTCAGAATAACAATACGGCCAACCGTAATGTTTATCTTTTTTAACGAAATTAATTTCTTCATAGGGCTGATCCTCATCAGGTAAATCAAGGCTGTTTTCACCTTGTAAAAGAAAACCGCTTTCGGGGTGAACAACCAAAGCCATAGAATTTCTAAGACCTCGCGCAAACGCTTCAGTCGAAATTTTATTTCCTGAAGAATCTAAAGTCATTTTCCAGATCCCTGCATTCACAATTTCACTTTCAGATTGAATACATAACTTTGTGACTGGGTGAATGGATTTGTGGCCGTTAGTACACCGATCTGATGGCGCACTGACATTAAAATAAATTTCTGTAAAATCACGATTAGCAGCTAACTGAATTAACGGATGTTTGTTGTTTAGACCCTGATCTGCTGTTTGATTATATGTTTTAGCACTGATGTATTTACTGGATCTGAAAATAGATTTTTTAAATTGATCTTCGATGAGTTCTAAATCTGAATTTAGAACCCACTGATTTAAATTATTTTTAGTGGGTTTAAATCGATATATTCCTGCTGGCGTTCCAATATAAATTCGCCCCTGGGGATCAACTAATAAACCATTCGGCATCGTTAAAGATTTTTCAGGAAATAAATTAGTCAATTTTGTTTGTTTTAGTCCGTTATTATTTATAACTTCTTCAATAGCCCAAATAGTACCGCGGCCGTAAGCCCATCCGCC
>JANOOI010000248.1:0-2922 GCA_031421235.1 Bdellovibrio sp. | reverse complement strand
GCTGGGATGAATAAAAACATGGGGCTGAGTTGGTGAATACGTGCAGTCGAAAGCAAGATGACTTTCAGGATTTGGTCTAGCTACTTGATCACACCACTTTTTTGAATTTGTTTCGTTGTAACACTTTTGAAGAAATTGGTTTAATTTTGAAACTCCTAAATCGACGTAAGCAATTTGCTGAGGCGATGCATGTTTACATCCATGACCCAGCTGGAAAATATTTTCACCAGTTGATTCCAAATCATCCTCTATTGTTTCCGAGTGCATAGCACTTAGAACATCAAGGCGATTTATTTCATTGCTTTTTTGACAACTAAAAGAAGCGATTATTAAAAGTGTTAATAGAAAACAGCGACTGTGAAAAATAATATTTATTGAGTTCATACTGTCTTTTTCGGCAATATGAACAAGAGAATTTAACTATTTCGTTTTCTTTCAAAAGTCCTGGTCCTGCGTCCTGGGGCCATTTTTAGGCTGTGTGGCAAAAATAAACCCAATAATAATTATTCACGCATTTTTTGCAATTCACCAATTTCCTGGGCTTGAGTTGAAATCATCATCTTAGCCAAATCTTTAACTTCAGTGCGTTTAAGATACGTGAGCGCCTGATGTGCCACTGGCAAGGCCGAAGCGTGATGCGCAATCATGTGATCAATAAAATGAATATCTAATTCTTTTCCCGACAAGGTTTTCATATTTTTCATGTCCATCATCATGTGATGATCCATGAAATGTGGACTATCCGATTTTCCTGTTATGGCCTTTTTCGCCAACCGTAAAGTTTGAATTTCTTCCGCTTGCATTCGTTTCATTTCTTTAGCCATCACTTTTAATTCAGCACTTTCACCACGGGCAATAACTTCATCAGCCATCTCAACTGCCATCATATGATGCGGTTGAAAGAAATCAACAAACTGCACATCACTTTTTGGAGTATACGTAAGCCTGGGATCAGAACAGTTGTTGCTTCCAGCTTTGCTTGGCCCCGCAGAGGCAATTGAAACTGTGCTTAATATAAGAAGCACACTAATATTTCTGACAAATTTTCGTAAACATGAATTCATAAAAGTTCCTTTTGTTGTAAATTAAATTATATATTCTAACAGTGCAACGCAAAGCCACGTCAGGACATCTCTGTGATCATTAGAAAAACAATTTACTTTTATTTGTACGTACTTTTGATCTTTTGCATTATTGCATCTTCGCCATTTCTTCACAGCTCTTCGCACATTTTCGACAAATCTCAGCGCACGACTTCATCATATCGTCGTCATTAAAGGCCTCGCAACTTTCAGCACATGCAATACAGATTTCAGCACACGCACCACAAGTCAAATTATGGTAATTAGATTCACGAATCATAAAATTCGCTGAGACTTCACAAATTTTGGCGCAATCTTGCAAAAGTTGAATATGTTTCGATTTCGCATGCAGTCCACCTTTTTCAAGGCAATACGCTATCATGTGAGCACAGATTTGATAGCAACTTGTACAGTTATCAATACACGCTTGCATAGAAGTTGAAATATTCATTGGTTTATTTTTATCAGTCGTTAAGTTTTCTGTTTGCATAAGGGCCTCCTAAAAGCTTTGTATTTGTTTTATTTTAAAAATAAAACTATTTTGTATCTCATTATTTTTTGATCACACATTTTTCTAATTTTAAATGTTTGCAAGTTTAGATCCAACTGTTAGGCCTACATTGTGCTTCTATATCATTTGTAAGAACATAGGAGATCCTCGTCATTAGGTATTTTATCTGAAGTGCAAAATCTCCCCGCAGACGTGGCTTAGAGTCTCGGACCAATGTCTGTGAAACTTTTGGACATCGGCGGAGAATTTTCTTTGTCGTACAGTCGCTCTCCTTGTTTGTTGCCTGAGGACTTAATCGCGCTCCAAGTACTTTCGTCACGTTAAATAACTTAATCAGCCATTTTCTCTTTGCAAGTAGTTCGTGGATCTACACAGCTCTCATTGTCAGTTCGGCTTGCTCGGCAAAGGAAACTGAAACTGTTACCATTGCAACAACAATGCAAATGCAAAGCCACGTCAACGCGTCTCCATCACCATTGGACAAAAAACTTCGGGGCATTATAGACCGTAGAGGGATAAATTTTGGTTTGTTGGAATTTTTATTTAACTGTAATTTTTCCTGGAACAGATTGTGCTGATCCATGATAGCCACAAGTAAATTTAAATTCTCCTGCACGATCGGCAGAAAAAGTTCTTTTTGCAGAACTATTTGCATCGGCCATTATTTCGATACCTATTTGCGGGGCCTTGAAAAGAAACATTTTTTCTGATGCTTTTAATACAAATTCGACGATGTCGCCTTTAGCGATGTTTATATCTAAAGGACTGCAAGAACCATCTTTTTGTCCTTCAATAATAACTTGATATTTCGGGATCAGAAGTAAATCTAGCACATCACTCCGCCCCAACCGTTTTGCAATATCAAAAGCCGTGTTTCCTTTTTTATTTTTTATCGCACGATCTGGATTACCTTCAAGGAATTCTTGGATTGTCGAACGATTTGCATTCTTAGCAGCTATCATCAGCGCTGTGTTTCCGTTATTATCAATGGCATCGAATTCAGCTTCAGCTGCGATAAATGAATTGTAAACATTTGTTATATTTAATCTTACAGCTTTCATCAAAGGTGTTTCTCCTTTTTTGTCCGAAACATTAATATAGGCCCCGTTATTTAAAAGACTGTCTAAAACATTTTGAGTATCCTTAAAATTAACATATCCTGAAGTTATGCTTTGCCCACAATCAGAATCAATAGCGAACATGGCTGGAGTACACCCATTTTTGTCGGCCTGATTAACGTTAGCACCGCATTCAATAATCGTTTCAATGAGATCGATATCAGCCGAATTACGAACGGCGTTAACCAAAGCCATTTCTTTGTTGATATTT
>JANOOI010000247.1:0-3587 GCA_031421235.1 Bdellovibrio sp. | reverse complement strand
TTTTTGTCGTAGGGGCTGTTTTTAAAGGTGGTGGCTACATGGCCAATAATAAAAACAATAATATGATATCTAATGGTGAAGCTTTTTATCCACCAGCATTTCCTGGTTTTAAATTTGGTAGCACAGAGAGATTTGCATTGGGTGGAAGCAGCGGATTTACAATACCTCCAGCGCCAATTGGAGATCTGTTAACATATACCAACACAAGTTCACAAGAGTCTTTGTTGCAAATTAGAATTTCACCATTCTATAAAGGCTTTATAAGAATTAATTCTATATTGGGCGTGAGAACTGCTGATTATTTAAAAATGTCACTCGATAGAGTTCATGAACTTATGCTGAAAGTTAAAACGCAAGCCGTCGGCAATAAATGCGAAATGTTATTTAATTAATTATTTAACTAAATTGTCGCAAAAACTTTGTGAGTGTCATCTAAATCATCAACAGCTGTTAAAAACTCTTGAACATCTTTAAGTTGGGCTTCGTTAAGCTCAGTCATATTTGTCGGTTTATAACCTAATGACGCTGAAGTAATAGCCCAACCACGACCTTGCAAAGCCGTGCGGACCACATCTAAATTTTCAACGCTACTTGCGAATTCATAACTGTTATCATCATTTTTTGAAACATCATCAGCGCCGGCTTCGATGGCTTCTTCATCAATATCAAAGGATCCAGTTTTTGTGGCCTCAATCAAACCAACGCGCGCAAACATCCAGGCAACGCTATTTGTTTCACCTAAGTTACCATCATGCTTTTTAAAAACACTGCGCATCTCTGGCGCGGTACGATGTTTATTATCTGTTTGGCATTCAACGATCACGCCCACGCCATGAGGGCCGTAGCCTTCATATGTTAATTCTTCGATAATTTTTCCATCATCCAAAAGACCAGCGCCTTTTTTAATAGCCCGATCAATTGTATCATTAGGACATGATACTTTTTTGGCAGCATCGATCGCTAAACGAAGACGGGGATTCATGTCGGGGTGCGGACCACCGGCTTTACTGGCAACAGCGATCTCGCGGGCTAGTTTTGTAAAAAGTTGCCCTTTTTTCTGTGCGTTTTCAGATTTACCCGCATTTTTCCAGCTCTTACCCATAATTGACCTCGTTTAGATAGGTCTTATCGTTTCATCAGTTAAAGAATTTGTCTAGATCTGACCCACGTGATAATTATCTTTCCATGTGGGCTTTTTTAGAAAAAGATATTTATCAAAAAATTAAAATGGCCAGGGCGATGACTGGAAATGATTCAAATAATGGCATTGCATCGCCATTGCTTCCAGCCCGTGATATTGAAGTCATCCCTGTTAAATTTCATCCCCCGAAAAAAGGTTTTTCAACCGCCGAAGGCCAAGCCCGTATGCTGCACGATCTTGCTAATATTGAACTTCAAGCGATGGAACTAGGTATTCGAAGTCTTTACGATTTCCCGGATGCTCCTCAAGCTTTCAGAGAGCAATTATTTGCTGTTGTTTTATCAGAGGCCGATCATTTAGAAATGTGTCTGACCGAACTGGAAAAGTTAGGATATTCATGGGGTCATTGGCCAGTGCACACTGCCTTATGGGAAGCAACATCAGCTGAAGATACCTTGCTTGACCGGATACTGATTGTGCATAGATATCTTGAAGGCAGTGGCCTAGATGCCGGTGACACATTAATCCGTAGACTTAAAGGCGTTGAATCAAAATCAGTTTTAGCTGCGGTAGAAATCATTAACCACGAAGAAGTAGGCCACGTTCTTTTTGGATCTGAATGGTATTTTAATATTTGTAAAGCCTCTGGCTTTGATCCCAACACTGACTACCCTGAACGCATGCGAAAACTACGATGGGTATTACCAAAACGCATGGAGCCCGTAAATCACGACCTTCGTAAAAAAGCGGGATTTACCGAAAATGAATTACAGTATTTGGAAGATTTAAGAGTGTCATTTTTACCTGTCAAAAATCACGACACTCGTGTTTAATCATTTTTTGCAATATATTAACTGAAATCAATCCAAAGGATGTTTTATGCGTAGCTTATTAATGATGTCTTTAATTTCTATTTTCACAGTTGTCACACAGGCGGAAACTTCTATTCCTGTCATGATGGATGGATCTGTGGCGGCATGTCATAGTTCAGAAAATGTTGGAAATCGGGCTTACCGAATGACGTTGATCACTGAAGTTGAAGGTTTGCCGATGCTCACAATCGAGAGCTTAATTTGTAAAAATATCGATAATCAATTCGCATGGAAATGGATGGATATCGGTGAAGAATTACCTTATAATTTTAATGGCAAAATAGTTAAAAAGAAAATCATAGATTCAAAGCTTCAAATCACTGATTTTGAAGGAACACAGGTTTTAGAACTGATCCCACTAGAAACAAATTTAGCTGTTCAGACAGTGATTTTATCTGACAAGGTCATGAATCAAAAAACTGTTTCTTTGGTTTTACAAAACGTGACTGAAATTACGTTAAAGGGCGAAGTTATAGATACTGACTACAGCAGCACAGGCATTTTTGTTTTAAAAATTAAATAATCTATTAAGGATATAAATCAATGGAAAAAACTATAATTTTAGTTAGTTTTTATCCTGGCACTTTGTACGAAGAGCAACAAGTATTGACTATGGAGCTGAACAGCTATTCAACAAAAGTTTATGATCCAAAAGAGTCGTTGTATGTTCTTGAAGCACCTAATGGTGTTAAAATTCAATGCTCTATAGGGCAATAGCAAAAAAACAATTACGTTTTCTTTGAGGTATTTATTGTGCTAACAAAAAATATTGTATTATACGGACTGTCCATATTAATTTTGAAAAGTACTAGTTTTGCGCTCGTTGGAGGAGATACTTCAGGTCAAAGCAATACAACGGCTGCTTTGGCACAATTTAGTATTTCCTTTAATGGTTGCACGCTCACTAGAATTTCTAGGCACTATTTTTTGGGAGCAGCTCATTGCGCTAAAAGCCCAAATGGTCAGTTTGGTGAATTCCATTTTTTTTACGATAAAAGCGGTGAAAAAAAGAGTAATGTTCTTTCTTATTACCGAACGCACAGCTACGTAGATTGGACTTACTACATTGTTAATGATAATTCTTATACACGTCCGTTGGACATCATGATTTATGAAATAAGCAATCAAGACATTAAAAAGCTTCAAGAAATATCTGTAGCAAAGTTTGATTTTAACTATAGTCCCACTGTTGAGAGTGAAATAACACTTACAGGCTATGGTGGATACGCTGAAATAATCATTGGTGAGGACAACCATGGAAATAAAGTTTACAAACCTATAGTCGATGACCGCTTTAGAAGTAAAAGACAAAGAATAACAGCATTTAATTCAAGCTATATTCTTATTCCACAATTCGATCAAACAGGAGCTGAGGTCAGAATGGCTAGAGGTGACTCAGGTGGTGCTGCTTTTAATGAAAAATTTCAAATCATTGGTGTTAACTCATATGTAGATCGTAAAAGCTTTGCAGAACTAGTTGGTGGTATTGCGAGAATTGATCAACAGGCGACTTCGTCATTAGGGCAAGTTCAAATTTCAGAATGGCTAACTCAGTTTACTAAATAATTTTAATA
>JANOOI010000246.1:0-9029 GCA_031421235.1 Bdellovibrio sp. | reverse complement strand
AGTCACTTCGCCAGTGGCTTTATTTAACAACATCGTCTGACTTAGGTCTGTCAGCTTTTGTTTAAATTCAGGCATATCGGTGTAGTTATCAGTGTACTTATCAAAATTGAATGAACCTGTTTTGCGATTAAAAACATTTTTAGCTGCTAAAACTTTATCAACCCAAATACCACGAACATCAATTTGATCGATGTAAGCATTTGTTGATGAAGAACTTTTACGTGATTGAAATGATTTACCGAATTGACCAACAACGACATACGCTGGGTTGATATCAGTTTCATAACAATTTGCTGCGCCTTTTGAAAGACCATCAATCGGAACTAGAAACTGCACTTGATCAGGCGTAGCCTTAGGCGCTATCGCACATGTTAAGTCAGGTGTAGTTAAAACTTTGATAAAGAAATCACCAGAAATTTTAACCGCATCATTTAAATCTTTTAACCAAGCAATTTCAGTCCATTCTTTAGCATCTTCAGCTAAACCAAATTGGTTGACGATTCTTTCACGAACTTCAAAAAATGTTCTTAAATTATCAAAAATATATTCCATTCTTTGAGCGTACGCAATATCACCAAATAAACTGAAATTTAATCTGTGGTTACGTAAATTTCTTAAGTAGTATTTTGATTCGTAATCGTTAACTAAATGCTGTGCAATTTCAACATACGTAGAACCCGCATCGAAACGTTTACAACCTGCATTCGGCCCAACGTTTTCATCAGTACAGTATTTGTAATCTTTTAATTGGATAGTTGCTGTTGCGCTAGAAGCCTTAAGATTTTCAAGAGATGAATCTAAAGTAATGATAGCACCGCTTGCTGTTTCAACTTGACGATTATACCCGTAACGTAAAGCTGCAATATCATAGCTTCCCATTGTTGGTAAAAGATTTAATTCACTAGCACCGTAATCCATCACTGAACTGTACGGAACATCGTGGTTTACACCCACTTGACGAAGCTGTTCTGCTTTAAAGTAATTATCTTTATCTTCAGAACCAGAAAAGTTATGTCGTAAACCTAAGTTATGACCTAGTTCATGAACTAATGTTGGAATCCATGCCACTGGCATTAAAATATCTAACACTTGTTTTTTCTGACTTGTTGATAAATCTTCCCATGTTGTTAAATCATCACCCATGACTTCAACAACATCGGCACTGACTTTTTCATCTACGCTGATGGCTTCAGTTGTGTAGTAACAATGCTTTTCTGATTCATAAATAGATAAAGCATCTTTTTTAATAACTTTTACGTTCTGAGTGTAGTTTTTTAAACTTTTCTCGATCGCTTTTAAATCTTTAGTTAAACCAATATTATTTGGAACTTTAGCTAACGACGCTTTCTCAGAAGCCTTGATCGATCCAACTTTAACTGTCGCATTCACTTTATTTGGTGCAACTTGCATCAAGTGCGCAGGCACAGTAATCGAAGCCATTTTGTTTGTATTTTTAAGATCATTCAATTTTTCCAGTTCACCACGACGGATTTCTTCGTATGAATCCTTAATGTATCTTTCTAAGATACCTTTGTACATAACGACACGTGCACTCAGGATTTCGCCTGTTCTTGGATTGGCCACTGACGGGCCATAACCTAAAACGCCAGATGCTGATGGATCTTCAACTAGCACGATCATGCTGTTTGTAATATCACCTGGTAATTGTTGGTTTTCTTCAGCTTGGATCAATTCAATTTTTAAATCAACACCAGCAATTTTTAAACTGTCGTTAATCCTTTGCACTGACAATTCGGTCGCATTTTTAATTTGTGCGTTAGCGTGGCTAGCAAATTCAGGGCTTAAATAATATGTGATCACTTTACGTTTTGGGTTCCAGTGATTCATTAAAACAAATTTGTCTTTTTCAGATGAATTGTTATCAATATTTAGTTTTATAAATTCAGTTGTGAAAAATCCGAAGGTATTTTCATCCGTTGTAGGATAAAGCACAGGTTTAAAATCAGCCGATGCTAATTTAGACAATTTTGCAAATGAGTAATGATACACTTGGCTGAATGTTAAATCAGATAATTTATCTAAAGCTTTCACACAATTAATATTAGCTGTGAATGTTCTCTCCATTAAGATATTTACTTTATCAGCTAAAATTTCGTATTTAATCAATCTTGTTTGTGTCGGTGCATAGCAACCTTGACCAAATAAATTTTCTAATTCAACAGGTAACATACTGACTTCAGTCACACTCATACTACCAAAATCAGGTTTAAACTGTGATCTTTTTGACCAATGAATACTTTTGTTTTTTTCTTCTTTGTTTGTACATTCTCCTGATACATTGCCCGCACATGAATATTCAATATGTTCAACAGGGATGGACAGAATGGGTTTGTTGTTCGTCGCATTTTGTTGAAAACGATCTTCACGGTCTACTTCAACGACATCTAATGATTTTTCAGAAAATTTAAATTTAACGATTTTTTCTTCACCCTGCCAGTAAGGTCTTGCGACGTCAGATGATCGGCTTGAATTAGCCGTTGAAGCTGTATATAAAAATTCTTCGGACACGCCCTTATCCATTGGAACTAATATAGCTTTTTGAGTGTCCTCTTCTTTTTCTTTAAGAGCTTCATAAGGAGTTTTTTTAGTACATCCTGTGAATACTAACCCCACTGTCGTTAGCAACATCACTGTTCTTAATAAAGTTGTCTTTTTCATACCCTCTCCTGTTCCACTAACTTTCATTAGTAGGTGTAACCGATCCCAGCACTAAGCTCAGATGTTTTTTCGTTTAAAAATTCTATATTTGAATCAACGCCGTCGGCTTTTAGCGCATTGCCACCATTTGATAGCCCCACTGCTGCTGAGAAATTTTTCGTGATTTGGTAACCCAAGCTAATACCTGTTTCAAAATTATATCTCTCAGCATTTTGGTAAGTTCTAGCCATAATATACGTGCCTTCGATAGATAAACTTAACTCTTCAGTCATATTAAAATCCAACACAAGTGCCTGCGCCACTGAATATTCATTCAATGGCTCGCCAGTGATGCTGTAATCAAATTCGTGATAATTACGTCTTAAACCTAGAGCTAGCGTAGCTGTTGTAATATCACCTGCATATTTTAACGAAGTTCCGATTCCCGTTGCTGTGATTAATCGGTTCGTTAACTGATCTTTGCGATTTGTGGGTATAAAGCCATCAAACCGGTTTGACCATGAAATCTGGTCTGTCAGCTTCGCTGTTGCGTGCGAAAATCTGATTCGCGTGTTTGACATTTCAGTATTTTCATCTTGCGTGTGGTACTTAGAAATATCAGTCCGTGCACTAGTCGTCAGTTTATCTGTAATTTTATAGCTAGGGATAACTGTTAAATTAGTATATGACGTTTGATTAATGTCGCCTTCAGCGTACATATTTGCATTATATGATAAATCAAGCACTAGGCCGAATGACTTAGTTACTTCTTTAGCGGGGATTACTGCTGTCGTTTTATTTGTTGTTTGCGCAGCATAGGCTATATGGCCCGCCACAGTTGTGATTAAAACAACTTTAGCTAAGCTTGCGCTTAAGTGAGATCCTAATTTTAAAAAACGTGCAATAAAACTCATAGTGTTTAAACCTCAAATTGATGAGGTCTCCCAACTAAGGTCTATAGCAAGATGTTTTCCAACTTTTTGCTTCGTCAGAACGATTGTATTGGCTAATGGTTTGAAATCAGAGCCATAATATCCCGATTTGATCCATTTAATGCTTAGTCGTCAAAGACTTAAACACTTGAGTGGTTCCAAAAAAGGACCGTGATTGTGATTTAAAATTATTTTAACTGTTCTGTTTAAGGCTCATTTTATTTATTTTTTGGGCTAACGTATGCAGATGATCATGAGTTCTAAAGTGGACTACGACTTTATCAGTTTCCTTATTCAGATAGCGATCAATTTCTCGTTCTAATCTAAAAAGTGGGCCAGCAAATTTATTCGAAGTAAAAAGAACAAGGAATAAACCTATAAATAAATTTAACACCATAGGAATTAAAATAGCTGCGTAAAGAAATATTTTCCATGTGCCTAACACACGATAATCGACAACCAACGAAATATCTGCAGCCACTTGGTTCGCCATCCATTTCATAGCTAAATAAACCCCCAGAGCTTGAATCATAGACAACAAAGTCAGACCGAAAAAAACTTGTTTTAAAAGAGGTTTTTGAATTTCAGGGTAGATAAAAAATTGTCGTCTTAAGATATTCATTTTTTAGTCTCCATACTTATCATTTTAATTTTTTCTAAGTCCTTAAATTTAATATCTTTAATCTTAACAACTTCATCCATCGGATAAATCACCACAAGTTTTATTTGATGTGATTCTTTCAGTAGGCCCATTTCTTTTAAACAAAAAGCATAAAATTCCAACTGATCATAAGCCTTATCTAAGTATTTCTGCTGACCTGTTTTATAGTCAAGAATATAGAATTCCGAACCTAAAATAGACCAGGCATCGATTTGACCTTGAATCATTTTTGGACCTATTTGTAATCCAAAACCCCATTCGACATGACCCACATTAAGTATCTTAGTTAAATTAACTTCTTTTTGATTCAGCATCCATTCGATGGCTTTTTTATCCTTATCAGACAAATGCAATGTCACTTCATTCAAACTTAAATATTTTAAGGCCTCGAAATATCGATGTAACCCTGTCCCTTTTTCAGCTTTTTGAAAAGCTTGAACTGTGTCTTTTGCATAACGATCTATTTTGTCTGCAGGGCTCAAATCATTATGGTCATTTGTTTGCATTGGTTTTTTATCAGATAGTAAGTGCGTAACCCCTGATGATTCCACTGAATCGATATACTGATCTGTATTCAGGTTTAATTTTTGAAGCTGTTGATGCACTGGTCTTGCAGGTTGTGCGATTTCGCTGATTTCTGGATTCTCCTCAGAAAAGGTAATTTTAAAATTTTGGTTATCTTTAAATAATTCTAAAGCCCAAGGTGATTTTTCAAACCAGCTGTTTTTAGGACTTTTAACTTCTCCGAGGTCCTTCACTTTATTAATCAGTGTTAAGCTTTTTTGAGCTCTCGTCATAGCCACATACAATAAACGATCGTTTTCACTTTTTTGTCGATCAGCGTATTTAGTTATTTCATTTGATGACCAAACAGACATTTCTAAGGATTCTGAATCATCAATAAAGCATTTAAGGCTAAAATTTGAATTATCAGTATTAAACGTCAAATATTCATGTGTCTTCAGACTGGGCTGAGATGAAAAACCTGGAAGAATCACATGTTTAAACTGTAGCCCTTTAGATCCGTGAACAGTCATAAGGGATACTCGGTTAGCTTCTATGAGCGGTACACCTTCCCCGTCACCAGATGTAAAATCATTTTGAATGGATGTTAATTCCTGATGAATAAATTTATTAATGTTAAAGTCTTTTTGCCCTTCAGCACTTAAAACCGTCTGAACGAACTTCCAAATATTTGATTCCCTTTGTGTTGTTGGATCTAGATAATAGGATGCTTTTAAAAACACTGTTTCTTTAAGAAAAGATAAGACAGATTCAGACAAACCGCTTTCGAAAAATATTTTTTCGTATTTTTTTAGAAGACTAACAATTTCGTGCTTTTTAGCCTGCAACTGGGACCAGAATGAATACTCTGAATTTTCCCTGATCTGAAGAATTTCATTATCAGTTATCCCCCACCATGGGCCGCGTAACAATAGAATTAAATTTTCTGTATCATGTGGATTAGCTAAAAACCTGATAAAACTGACTAGATCTAAAATTTCACGTTTGTTTTCATAACCACTAGCGACTTGGACTTGGACTGGAATATTAAACTGATCCGAAAACTTGGCAAATTTCAAAATATCTGAATTTTTTTTAAATAAAACAACAATATCTGAAAAATTAACTTTTTCATGATCTTGATTTTCATGGTTTTGATTTTCGCTTGTTAGTTTAATAATTTTACGACAGATAGATAAATATTCATCTGTTGTCGTGATCAATTCAGCATCCTCAGTAAGGCTGTTTTTTAAAACATCATCAAAAGGGTTCATAGGCTGAAACTGGGATGAGTAATAACTAAAAAAAGAATTAATAAAATTCATTAATCTTGGGCTTGACCGGTAATTGGTCATTAAATTCTCGGTTTGATAGCCTTTGTCTTGAATTTCTTTTTCTTTATTAAAGAAAACTTCTGATCTAGCACCACGAAACAAATAAATGCTTTGCTGCGGATCACCCACCACAAAATGTGATTTATTTTCCATCATTGCATTTAAAATTTTAACTTGTAAAGGCGAAGTGTCTTGATATTCATCCACCATAAAATAATCGAATTGTGCAGAAAACTGCCTCATCGAATCAGGATTCTTTAAAAAAATTTGGTACGTTAATAATTCTAAATCAGCAATACTGATTTCACCTGTTGTTTGAATAAATTTTTGTCGTTGGGTAAATGTTTCTTTAACTAAGTCTAAAAAAATTTGATTGTTTAAATCAAATTGTTCCTGGGCCATTTCAGAATACAGCTCGTTGATCGGATTTTTCTCGAATAATTCTTTGATCAATAAATCAATTTCTGGAGGTATTTCAGGACTTTTTTTAGTCAGCGCTGGTTTTCGGGGTTTGTTTTCGTAAATTTCTGCTAAGCACTTAAAATCTTTTTGATCTAGATTCGCTTTGAATGCAACAACGAAGTTTTTATAGTCATCCCACTTTGCTGGTAATTTATCAGCTTCACCAAGAAAAAGGTCGATTTGTTCGATAACTTGATCGATTTTATTTTGCGCTTCTGCTTTCAGTAATTCTAACGGTACAGGCTTAAAATCTGGAAATTCGACATATAACTGATGCCCTTTATAAACCAGTTCGCACAATTGCTTAAAGCTGTAATTATCAAGCAATTTTTGATAATCTGATGTTCTTTCAAGTGCTGATTTAATTTCCTTTTTGTAAAATGTTAGAACTTTACTGTCATCAACGACACGAATATCTGTCGATAAACGTAAGACTTCTCCGTATTGTCGTAAATATAAACTCAGGATTCCATGTATAGTCCCAATCTGAACCATAGATCTTTTATTAAAATAATGAAACAACTCTTCATTTTCATGTTTTAGCGCTTCTAAAAGTAATCTTTCTTTGATTTCCTGCGTGGCTTTTTTTGTAAAAGTTGTCATCACGATTTTTGGATAACGCTGATTCTGTAATTTAAACTGATGGGCAAAATCAATACAGGTCTTAATTAACTGTGTTGTTTTACCAGCACCTGCCCCTGCACGAATGAAGCGAATATTTAATTCAGATGCGGCGCTCTGCATAGCTTCCTCCAATCACAAGTTTGACATTCTTTTTCATCAACAGGGCTAGTTCTAAAATTGTTAGAATCTAAGCGTTCAAACAAGTGTTTCAACTGATTTAAAAAATCATTTTTAATATTTGAAAAATCATTTCCTGACATCAATGAATTCTTTTTTAAGTTCAATGATTTTTTATAATTGAAATCTTGCTCTAGAACATAACCTACATGATGGTCGTAGTTTTTATAAAAATAATAAAGGGCACCTAGCGATTCATAGCCGTAGGCCTTTTCGATACACATACTGTACAATAAAAGTTGATATTCATTGTACTTCAGCCAAGACTTCGCCATATGGGTTCCAGCACTTTGAGATGATTTATAATCAAATAAGATGAAACTGTTCTTGTCTTCAGTTAAATCTAGGCGGTCGAACCGGCCTTTGATTTTAATTGATTTTTCTGAAAGCGGTTGTTTTTCAAACTGTATAATATCTGGATTAAAATAAACTTCGATTGTTTCTTCTAGGCGATGCTGAACATCTTGAACCAAAGCTAATCGCTGCTTTTCAACTTGACTAAATTTATAACCGATTTCAATTAATTTATTTTTTTGTGTCTGCCAAAATAAATCCATTAATGGGAATAATTTTTTATGAACACGCTGTTCTTCTAAATAAAGATCAATGTCATTTTTAGAGACATCTAAGTAATTTTTATTATTAATTATATATTTAAATAGATCATGTAAAACAGTTCCTTTTTGACGAGCATCAATATCAACACCGGTCACTTGATATTGTCTGAGTTTAAAACCTTTATGGGCTAATAACTTAAAACCACAGTCAGCGTAATTTTCAATTTCTGAAGGGCTTAAAGATTCATAACTAAACTGATTGATGACATGATGATCATTATTTTTTTCAATTTTAAATTTATCCATCAAAACAGATTCTGCTACAGGCAAAGCTGACGGATTAAAACCCCGCTGTAAAGAATCAACGACTGTGTTGTAATTAAATTCAAGCTGTGTTTGCTTGCAGTTTTCTAAAAAAAATAACGAAACATTTAGGGGCTCGCCCAAATTAGAAACATGCGCTGATGTAAAGATCTGCTCTTTACATTCTGACATTGAATACCATCTTAAATTAAAGTCTGAATGGCTTTCTTCTGGATATTCAAGCGATAAGTCAAAAGTTGATTTTAATTCTTCAATATCTGAAACTGGCAAAAGTGTTTGATGTTGGCTTTTAAATCCTGAATCATCAAGTCCGATCCATAAACGATGGGTCACATTAAAAATTTGAGCTGAATTAACTGGTAGCACGTGTACACCATGCTGTTTACTATTTTCAACTTTAATTTCTTTTTTTGAAAGCCTTGTTTGTAGTAAATCAAACCACTGGTTGAAATAAAGATCCATCTCAATCGTTTGTAAAATAAAATCTTTTACAAGTTGTAGAACTATATTTTCTGCTGATTTTTCATGATCAATTACAATCCAGTTCTTTAAAAGCTGAATAACAAATTGATCACGACTTATTTTTTTAAACAGGTCAATTTGTGAGTAATAACTTTTTTGAACATCAAAGCTGCGTTTAAGATCTTCGGCGTCGAACATTTCTTGAAACAACGCCTTGAATTGTTCAAAGTTTTTTTCAGCTTGTGGTGTTTGGCTATAGGTTAGTTCAAGATCTTCCCAACTTGTTTTCTGGGTTTTGACTTGAATAGCTGATAGCCATTTTTGAACTAAACCT
>JANOOI010000245.1:0-2719 GCA_031421235.1 Bdellovibrio sp. | reverse complement strand
CTAGGCTTATGCCATTTTGAAATGACTGATTTAGAAGAAAAAGGTGTCTAACTTAAACGTTTTAAAAGCACCTGGGGCTTCTGTATAATAATCTAAAATTGAACCTAATAGTGTATCCCGCTTGTTTTGCATCGACGTTTCTTCGGCGTTTTCGAAATTGTGTCCTAAAAAAGCAAAAGCCACAGGACCATACTTTGTTGAAACTAAACCTGAAAGATTCAGCGTCGGCACATCATAAAGTCTTCCTGTTTTGACTACTGTGCTTTGATTAATGACCATGTTGGGCTGATACGTACCTTGATCTGTTCCTACGTTTAATAAAATTTCACCTAAATTATAATTTTGTTTTTGTGAATGAAGATAAATGTAGTGCATGACTTTCGTGACTGAATAACAGTTCGCTAAATTGTCATATCTTTTTCCCGAAGTGATTGTAGCTAAACCTGAACCTGTCAGCATATATAAATCATTATTAGTCAGACCTAAATCAGTTTGCTGAAACTGGTAGAATTTTTTTGCTCCGCCTAAATAACTAAATAAAGCATCTGAAATGTAATTGTTCGAATTGGTGTTCACTTCTTTTAGATATTTTTTGATTTCAGATGATTGAGTTATATGTAAGTTCCAGTTAGCCATTTTTTGTTTTTGAGCTTCACTAATGACTGTGACATGTTCAACTGAAAAATTTGTGGGCACTGGTTTTTTATTCTGTTTCAAATTTTCGATGGCATTTTCAGTTTGCTCACCCCAATTGGCCGAGTTAAAAATAATTTTCAAGTTATTTACAGTCTCATTTAAACTGATTGGCACATCAATCAATTCAATGTGGGGATTGCTTAAAACGGATAAATAAATTCGTGTGTTAGGATGGATGAACAAATTTCTGATTTTTTTTATCCCTAATTTATTCAATTCAGTTATAAAAAATAAAGATTTTTCAATGTTAATCACAGGGTCAAGCTGGGTGTTCATGTAAACATCAAAACTGCCGTCAGTATTTTTTTGATATCGCCATTCATGAGTAAATCTAAACTTTGAGCCGAATTTATTAAGTACCCACGCTGACAAAAAAACCTTGGATACGGATGCCGATGGGTAAAGTTTTAAATCACGATAGCCACTGTACTTAGTCAGATCATTTAAAGGGACCTCACAATATGACACTGTCTGATCATTCTTAAATTTTAAGTCTCGGGATAATTTGTTCGGCTGAGCTGGTTTGCTGACTAAAGATTGAGGGTTGATTTCATTGTCGAAATCAGAACCTGAAGTCTCAGGCTGACACCCTGCTAAAACGATAAAACCTGATAAGTAAATAACTGCTCGTTTTAAGTTCATAGACTGCATATTGCTTGATAATGAAAACTTCTCAAGGTCTTTCAAGTTCTGAACACTAGCTTTGAAAATTATCTACGTTTGTTTTGACATTTTACATCTGAAAATGAATTATATTACATTTCAAATCGAATAGCTAAAGCGAATCTGTGAGGGCAACATGTCTAGAGTCATTTATAACTACAAAATTAAAAAAATCATTGATCATACCCCTCAGATCCGTGAACTCGATGTGGAAATCCTAGGAGATAGCGATTTTAACTTTAAAGCGGGCCAATTCGTTATGCTGCATGTCCCAACAGTGACTGCCAATGGCCAGCCCGGTAAACCTGCATTACGCGCTTATTCAATTGCTACAACTGAAGAGAACAAAAAAAGTTTTAGATTAATTTTCAAATTCGTTGAAACTGGGGTCGCTTCAGAATTTGTGTGGAATTTAAAGGGCCATGAAAATTTACAGTTCACGGGCCCGTTTGGTAAAGTGTTCTTTCAGGAACCCCCGACCGAACAGGTTGTTTTTCTAAATACTGGTAGCGGCATTTCCCAGCATTTTTGCTTTATTGAATCAAAAATGAAAATGTATCCCAATCTAAAATATAAATTATTTTTTGGACTGCGTTTTGAACAGGATATTTACTACCGCAACGAACTTGAAGCTTTGAAGAAAAATCTACCTCATTTTGAATATCATTATGTTATTAGTCGGCCAACAGATTCATGGACAGGCAAAACAGGTTACGTGCAAAATTTTATTGATGACACGAACTACAAAACTGTTCCGACAACTTTTTATCTGTGCGGTAATGGTGCCATGATCAAAGATGTAAAACATCAACTCATTGAAATGAACCAATACGATAAAACTAAAATATGGTCAGAAGCTTTTGACTAAATCACTGTCGCTTTATCAAAAAGCCGTTCTTGAATTAATGTTTGCTGGATTTATCTGGGGTTTATCTTTTATATTTGTCACATGGGCACTTAAAGACTTTACGACATATTCACTGATCTTTTGGCGTTTTGTCATCGCTCTTGTTGTGGGCGAAGCTCTACTTTTTATTTTTAACCGGCCAAGTTTTAAAGAATCGCATTCAGATATTCGTCTTTCGTTCTGGTCAGGACTTGGATTAGGAATGGCTCTAATGACACAAACATCCGGTTTAAATTACACCACAGCCACCAATTCAAGTTTTATCACTTCGTTGTATGTGGTCTTAATTCCTATTGCTAGTGCTTTTGTTTTTAGAAAAACAGTAAAGTTTAAAGTAAAGATTGATCATTTCTTTTTAGCTCTATTAGCATTTTTAGGTATGGCTTTATTATTAAATATACCCGATCAACTGCAAAATGGAAAACTCAGTTTTAATAAAGGTGATCTGATCAC
>JANOOI010000244.1:0-3432 GCA_031421235.1 Bdellovibrio sp. | reverse complement strand
GTTGGGAAAAGAGGGTGCATCAATCGAGAGCGCTACGAACGGTCTTGAAGCTTTTAGAATGGCAATGAACGGAACATACGATGTGATCCTCATGGACATTCAAATGCCCGTGATGGATGGATATGAAGCCACCCGGTCGTTAAGAGAGGCAGGGTACCGTAAGCCCATCGTTGCCTTGACAGCACATGCGATGGCCGAAGAAAGAGCGAGAACCCTTGCGGCAGGTTGCAATGGACATTTAACTAAACCGTTAAATCAAGTGCAGCTGATCGAAACCGTGCGCTTTCATTCAAAACAAAACGGTGGGGTTACTAAGACCTGATAAACGTGGCTCATGTTTTAAAAAGTTAGGTTTATCAAAGGTGCAAGTGCGTGCAAACTTTTTTCACCTTCGGCGTAAGCTTGGAAATCTTGAACAGTTATATTTCTTGGTATATCAACGCCTGCATACCGAATTCGAACACCAATCCAGAACTTTCCTTGGGCTATTGCTGGTGCAAGCGCGTCCTTCAAGTTTGCGCTTTGCAGGGTCGTAAGCACATCACCCCCGGGAACATTTTGATTGAAAACCACTGTTCCCGCATCCCATCCGATGGGTTTTTGCGTGCCAGTAATCGACACGGCGTTAGGTGCAGCAGAACCAGTAAGTGCAACCCGTAGTTCGAATTGGATAGCACTTATTCCTGGCCACTTTGATCTTCCCAGTAACGACAAATTGGTTATAACAATATCACCAGTCACTGTCGATGAAAACTCTTGGCCGATTTCAGCGTAAAAATCAGTACCTGTTATCAGCACCGGAATGTCTGTTGGCGCAGAAGGTGTTGTGCTACCTGCAAACTGCGCTTTACCGCACGCCACTAAAAATAAAACTGTACATGTAGAAATAAATAACCGTATCAACATTTTTAAAGTCTTTTCTAATTTCATTTTTCGACCTTTCTATTTTCCACCAAAAAGCCAGTAAAAATCTAATACTGGTATGAAGCCTTTATAATTAAAAAATGGGTCGTTCAACTCAATATAAGTGGCACCAAACTTAAAACCAAATACAGGACCGTGTCTGGCAATACCGAAAGAAGCGCGCGGTTGTTTATTAGCAAATTCGTGACCCCCCTCTGCAATCAGTGACCAGGTGTCCCCCAGAAAGAAATTAGTACCAAGCACAGCACCAAAAATTTTCGATCCAGAAATATCTGCAGACTGTACGTTGAAATGAAAATCAGCAAAGTGCGTATTATAAGTCGCACCGGCGTAACTAGTAAAACCACTGTAATTTAATTGAAACTTAGATATCAGTGTCGAATTTTCTTTGACTCGGCCCTCTAGGGTCGAAGACTCAAGCAACTTAAAGTAGCGCGTTCCGAGCGTCATCTGAAGATCAGGCGTCACGCTAAAAACAAACTTTCCAGCTAAATTGGCAGTGTTCGCCGCTAATAAAAGTGGATTAGTATCAATAAAAACTGGGCCCGTTACAAAACCCAGTTCCTGAAATCCCGCTACGACTGTGGCATCAGGGTTAGTGGCAGTTTCCATTGTTAAAAGACGAAATGGTTTCACGGCCAGTGCGAAATGCGAATGGAGAATGATCAATGTTAAAATAAAAAATCTAGAAACATAATTTTTTAAAACAAAAGGCATAAAACTTCCGGCTACTTAAGTTAGTTTAGTTCGCCCAGTTAGAAAGCGATTCCACAGAAAGTATCACATCTTTTTTTCAAAGCAACACTTTGCAAAATAAAAAAACCTCAAGAGATAAAACCTCGGTATTCTATCGGAGTTTGCTTTTTAATCCCGATTGTGGTTTCTTTATTAAATAGAGGCGTATGAAGTTAATTATTTTTTTTAGTGTGGTTATTATTTTGGGTATTTTCGCTTTATTCTTTTTTCAATCGAGATTGCTATTCTATCCAACTTCTCTTGATAAAAATTATGTTTTTAAATTCGATGTGCCGTTTGAAGAAAAATTTATTTCCTATGGCGATCAAGAAATAATTCATGGACTATTGTTTAAGCCGGCATACCCCACAGGCCGTATTTTATATTTTCATGGTAACGGTGGTGCATTGGATTCTTGGGGTTATGCCGCAGCAGAGCTGGCGCAGAAACTAAATCATGAAGTGTTAATCCTAGATTACCCTGGATACGGTAAGTCTTCAGGTAATTTGCCTACAAGTGAAAAGGCTTTATATGAAAGTGGCGCAGCTGCCTTAAAAGAATTAGTAGCGAGCACAGATTCAACACTTCCAATTATTTTATACGGCCGCAGCTTGGGTACTGCTGTAGCTTCATACCTGGCATCTAAAAATGTTGTGCAGGGTTTAATACTGGAAACACCTTATTTAAGTATAAAGGCTATGGCCGCAGGTATGTTGCCACTAATTCCTTCGTTTTTAGTAAGATATGATATGGATAATCAAAAAAATATTTTAAATTTAACAATACCGCTGCTGGTGATTCACGGAACAACAGATGCTGTTATTCCCTATTCCCATGCAGAACGGCTTGTTAAAGAAAGTCCAAAATCTAATTTGATAACTATCGATGGCGGAGGTCACAATGACTTGTCTAATTTTCCGCAATACTGGGAAAGCATAGAAAAATTCATCAATGTTTTAAAGACCAAAAGCCAAGTCGATTTAAACAAATAAATTAACACTTGTGATAATCAATTTAGTTCTTAAAGCAAACGTCTCTTACGACTTCACCTTCGGTGACAGGGCGATTGATTATCATTTGTAAATTTATAGACTTTTCAGCCAGAAGTTCTGCATTCAAGCAATTATAAGAATCGCCTAGGTGTTCTTTTTTAATTTCACGATAAGTTAAACATTTACCGTAATACTTAATTTTAACAAAATTATTCCCATCATTAACGTTAAGGTACATTGACGAAACTTTTACAGTGGAATCCGAAAGTTGAATTCTTAATTTTCCAGAATAACCAACTACAGTATTTTTTGGTTCAGGCAATAGGATTGGATCTTTACCTGGTACGTTGATCACTTCGTTATGTAGTAGATTATCTGCTTTTGCATCGATGTTTTGTTGTGAACACGAATTAGCATTTTCTATGACGACATAATTGACTTTATCAGCTAATGCGCTTGGCACATCTAAATCGACTAATTTAGTGAACTGTGTAGAAGGCCCAAGCCCTTTATCGGTTCTTGTTTTGTCGCAAGCGACATGAATGATCTTCTTGGTTTCAACGATGCCTTCGATTTTGATGGTTTCGTCTACGATCTGTAAATCTTTTGAAACTTCAGAGTCTTGTTTTTTACATGAAAACATGTTGTTCATCATTTCTTGTAATTCGGGATCCATGACTATATCAGGCACTTTTAAACTAGTATCAGGCATTTTTTTAATATTACATGCAGTTAAACCTAAACCCATTACAGCTACTAATAACAATGTACATTTCATTTT
>JANOOI010000243.1:0-2705 GCA_031421235.1 Bdellovibrio sp. | reverse complement strand
GATCATCGATACCATGACCTAATTCGTGGGCCACAATAGTTCCAACAGCCCCTAAATTCTCGATCAGATCACCTTCAGAAACAAAAAATGGATATTGAAGTATCCCGATCGGCATTACAAATTTGTTAATCGTAGGATCGTAGTAAGCGTTAACCGTCAGTGGCCCCATGCCCCATGCCAGTTGATTGACACCTTCACGTAATTTTTTATAAGTCATTTTCTGACCTAATTCAGATAGTTTTTTAGAGTTCTCATAAGGCTTTGTGGCACTATAAGTTTGAATAGGTTTAAAATCCCACTCTTTATCAGTGTAAGGCTGAATCAATTGTAATTTGGCTTTCGCTGTTTTTTCGATAGCTAAATTACGACTTTTTTCCGAAAGCCATTTATTATTTTTTAAACCTTGAATAATCGATGCACGAACTTTGGCAGCAGTGTCTAACATCTTTTGTTTCGGAAACTGAGGAAACAACCGAGGTAGCATTTCTTGATCTAATTCTAAACCAAAAGATCCCATGACGGCATTCGTGCAACGCTCTTGACGATCAGGCCTAACAGGTGACCCACCTAAATATTTAAAGCTAAAATCAAGTCGTTTTTTATAAAGTTCAGGATAAGCATCATCCATAAAATTTCGTGCGTTTCTAAAAATATACATATCTTTTAAGATCTGTAGGCTTCCTTCTTTTTGCAATTCAGCCTGAGAATAAGTAAAACTTTCAGGCATGAAATCACGGATTAAAGTTTTTTTAGGAATATACGATGTAAATAAACTTTGAAACTGAAAAGCTGAATTATCAGCTAAAAATTTACTGCGATCAACATAACGTGGCTGGGTCCAACGTTGTCTAAATTCCGCTGGATAGGGATATGTTTTAATAAAACTTTTTTCAAAGTTAACAACTGCTTCAGCACGTTTTAAATGATCCGATTTTTTTTCTTCTGGATAGATTGTATTAAAAAAATCTGCCATTAACTGGATATAAGCTTTTATAAGGTCTTTGTTTTCATAATAACTGTGTTCAGGTAAAAACATAAAATCTATGTCAAAATAGATGTCATAATCTGTGGGTTTATTAATGTTTGGCGATAATCCAAAGCTAGCAAACGACCATTTTTCATTCAAGATGTTTTCAACATTTAGTTTTATGAAATCATTCATTGTTTTCATTTTTTCAATATCTGTTTTCAGTTCTTTCACTAAAACTTGTTCTTCGATGATCGCTTCTTTCTCATTCATGCACGCCATGTACCAATTTCGCATTTGTTCAGCGCGCTTAGGTAGTTTTCTTTCATTTTCGATATTTTTAAAAAATGTTTTTTTCTTTTCCAAAATACGTTCATCAGAGTCATCAAACGCAAATGTGTGAGCACTTCGGTCTTCACGTAATTTAAACGATTTTTCAACCGGGCCGCAAACGTACTGATGAAAATTGTCACAAGGATTAACTTTCGTATCTAAAATAAATTCTCTTTTTTCAGGAATTTCTGTGCTGTTAGCAGTGCTGCTCACAGCAACACTGACTGTGGCTGTTGCATCTTGTGTGTTCAATAAAAGACACAAAATAGTAGAGCAAATAATCCAATAAGCTGTTTTCATACATGTCACCCCGTCCTTAGGTTTAAAAGCTCGTTTATTTTGTCATTATTTAGCTCTTGCGTGAAGCTTTTTCTACACAGTCCATACAGGACCGTGACACAGCCGGATTTTAGTTTCATAATGCCTACATCAACTTAGTTTCCTATTCGGAGGTTACAATCCTATGTCTGTTCCTTTTATTGATCTTAAATCGCAATATTTAGCTCTTAAAAATTCAATTGATAGTCGTATTCAAAAAGTTTTAGACAGTGGTGCTTATATTAATGGCCCCGAAGTCGCAGAACTTGAACAAAAACTAGCTTTACATACAGGCACTAAGCATTGTTTAGCGGTGGCTAGCGGAACCGATGCCTTATTATTACCGATGATGGCCCTGGGAATTGGTCCAGGCGATGAAGTGATCACAACTGCTTTTTCTTTTATTGCGACTGCAGAAACTATTGTTTTAGCAGGTGCTACTCCAATCTATGTTGATATCGATCGCAAAACTTTTAATATTGATATCAAAAAAATTGAACAAGCTATCACGTCAAAAACTAAAGCGATCATGCCAGTTTCACTTTATGGTCAAGTTGCAGATCTTGAAGAAATCAATGAAATCGCAAAAAAACACAATCTATTCGTCATTGAAGACACTGCGCAGTCGTACGGTGCAAAATATAAAAACAAAAAAAGCGGAGCCTGCACGACAGCTGCTGGGACATCTTTTTACCCAGCAAAGCCGTTGGGCTGTTACGGAGACGGCGGAGCTGTTTTTACTGATGACTCTAATTTATATATTGCTATGAAAGAAATTCGCGAACATGGATCTGAAAAAAGATATTACCATACTCGTTTAGGTATAAATGGCCGCTTAGATACTATCCAATGCGCTATCCTTCTTTCAAAATTAGAAAGATACGATTGGGAAATTGAACAAAGAAATAAAATTGCTGATAACTTTTCGAAATCATTCACGGATTTAGATAAAGTTGATCCTCTGTTTTCGACTCCGCTTATTAAACAGGGCAATGAAAGTGTCTGGGCCCAGTACACTTTAACAATAACTAACCGCGAAGCCTTTCAGAAAAAAATGCAAGAGCTCGGCGTACCTACGACAATTCAC
>JANOOI010000242.1:0-7936 GCA_031421235.1 Bdellovibrio sp. | reverse complement strand
AATTTATTTGGATTTTACAAAAGATCCCAGATCAGGAAAAACAACTTTAACAAATTATACCTATGAACCAACAGTTCGCTTTTTAAAAGATATTTTTCCGGCTAGACATCTTAAAGAAGTCGTTGAACACGCAGAACAATTCTTAGGGCCTTTGGATTAGTAATCTAATTTCCCCGTTATATAAATATCTGAATCAAAAATTTTTGTCTTAATATTTTTAAGAATTTTTTTCTGCGACAGTTGCTGCGTGGAAAAGCCAGTTGTCCAACTAAGCCCGTTTGCTGATCCGATCACTGCAGTCGCTGTGAATACATGTAATCGATCGATTAAGTTTTCAGTTAAAAAACTAGAATAAGTTTTAGCGCCGCCTTCAATAAATATAGATTTAATGTTTAAATCCCATAGATTGCTCAACAGTTGCTGCAAGTTTTTAAATTCAATTTGTTGACAACAGAAATCATTAGTTTTTTCATTAACAGCAAAAAATATATTTTCATTTTTATGTGCTTTTAAAAATTTATAATCTGCTCCTGATTTTATTTTTTCGCGCAACTTACCCATGGGATCTAAAATAATTAATTTATTTTCTTTTATAATTCTAGAATGGCGTATATTTAATGATGGATTATCAATTTCAATTGTACCCCGACCCACTAAAACTGCATCATACCATGATCTTAATTCATGTACATATTCGCGGGATGCTTCTGTTGTAATCCATTGGCTTTCGCCAGTTTTTAAAGCGATCTGCCCATCTAATGATTGCGCGACTTTAGCTGCAACAAAAGTTTTATTCTGTGTATAGTTTGTTAAAAAAATTTCACACAGATCATTTAAATCAGATTTTAAATCTCCGTTGTATTCTTTAACTTGAATACCCGCTTCTTTAATGATCGCACCACCCTGACCTGCCACCAAAGGATTTGGATCAATCAACCCGTAGGTAACTTCAGATAGAGGCAGCAAAGCAATTTTTTTTGCACAAGATGGAGTTTTACCTTCATGAGCGCAAGGTTCTAAAGTCACAAATATTTTTGCGTTTTTTAACTGATCTGGTTTTAATTTATTAAGGGCATCAACTTCTGCGTGATGATCACCGTATTTATGATGATAGCCTGAAGCTAAAAATTCATTTTTTGAGCTTAGCACAACACAACCCACTAATGGGTTTGGTGAAACAAAAGGTGCGCCTTTGTAGGCCTCGCTGATAGCTAAAGCCATAGCTTGATCATTGGTTAAAACTATTTTTTCATCCATGATTGCCAATACGAATGAACTTCTGTTTGTTCAATAAAAGGATCAACCTGCAAAGGTTTCGCTGTATCAATCATCACAGCCACTTCATCCGTAAAAGTTTTTGTACCTTGGGCAGCAAAAGCTTTAGGGTGCGGTCCATGAGGAAATCCTGCAGGGTGAAATGACATCATGTTCGAATGTAAATTATCGCGGCTAAAAAAGTTTCCAGCGTGATAAAATAAAACTTCATCGTAATCGATGTTCTGATGATAGAAAGGAACTTTAAGGGCATCTGGATCTGTTTCAATAAGTCGCGGTAAAAATGTACACACAACAAATCCATTAGCTGCAAATGTTGTGTGCGCAGACGGTGGCAAATGCACACGATGAGACATCATCGGCATCATATCATCAATATGAATGGTAAACGGGAAATAATCCCCCTTCCAAGCCACTGTGTCATACACGCAGTCATCGTAACTAAATTTTGTGACTGTTCCTAAGCGTCTAACTAAAATTTCTTTTGATGAAATTTTTTGATCTTTTTTGAACTGGTGCAATTTTTCAAGGTTTGGTTTACCAAGGCTTGCTAAATCATAAAATGCATTACGACCAACCATACCCCGATCTGGTTCACGGTATAGTCCTGTAGTTGATTCAATAATGATAAACTGGGTGTCCTCATTGAATACAAACGTATGATGAATTGATTTTGGAATATTAATATAACTTCCAGTTTTAAATTCAAGAAGACCATATTCTGTTAAAACTGAACCCGATCCACAGTGTGTAAAATACAGAGACTCACCTTCAGTATTACGTAAAGACGAAAATTCATTCGTTTGGTCCATTTTAAGGTTTGTTTTTTTGTTCCACTGCGAATAAATCACAACATCAGAATTAAACAGTAATCTGTGCCATTGACCCAATGTGCATTTCGCAGGAACTAAATCATAAAGATGCGGTTTTAAAGGGCCTTCAACGTTATTCCAACGTGTCGGTGGTTTATCTTTAAGTAAATGGGAAACAGGTCCATAAAAACCTTTGCGCCCTTGTTCTTCTTCGTAAAGACCTTCGGGAATGCCTTTGTGTCCTTGAGTATGATTTTTACCTTGTGAATACTGATGCATAAATTATAAATATCCTCTGGCTTTTTGATCGGCTTCAATCGCGTCAAACAAAGCTTGAAAATTGCCTTCACCAAAACCTTCGTGTCCTTTACGTTGAATCACTTCAAAAAAAATCGGACCGATCACGTTTTTTGAAAAAATTTGTAAAAGGTAACCGTCATGATCACCATCCACAAGAATCGCATTTTTTTGTAACTCAGCTATATTTTCTGTTACTTGCGGCAAACGATCTTTTAATTGGTCGTAATAAGTTTGCGGCGGCGAATTTAAAAAATCCATTTTGTTGTCTTTAAGCTTTACCAACGACGGAACAATATGATCAGTCACTAATGCTAAATGCTGAATACCTGAACCTTTATATTCATCAAGGTATTCTTGAATTTGTGATTTTGAACCAGTTGGTTCGTTGATTGGCACAGAAAATTTAGAACACGGCGAACGCATGACTTTTGAAATAAGACCTGTTGTCTTACCACGAATATCGAAATATCTAGCTTCTCTGAAGTTAAATATTTTTTCGTAAAAATCACACCATTTCTGCATTTCACCAACTGGAACATTATTTGTAAAATGATCAACTAATCGTAAACCTAAACCAGTTGGTTGAACCGTATGATCTTTAAGACCAAAAACTGTTTGGTAAAGTTGGTTATGATTTTTTTCGTCAATAAAATAAATTAATGAATCCCCAATACCATAGACAGCTAAAAATGGAGTCGCCCCACGTGAAGCTTCATTACCGTCGTAGGCTTTGGCTCCACGCTGAACAGCGACGTCAAAAGCTTTCTGAGCATCCACGACACGAAACCCTGTTGAGGGGATACAAGGACCATGTTGTTTAGAAAACGTCGTTGCAAAAGTATTTGGTTCACAATTTAAAATAAAATTAATATCACCTTGTCGGTAAAGTTTAATATTTTTACCGGCAACTTGGGCTATTTCAGAAAATCCCATTTTAATAAAAAGAGTTGTAAAGTACTGGGCATCAGGCCCGGCATATTCAATAAAATCAACGCCATTAAGGCCACACGGATTTTGCAGATTAATTTGTCCATCATTCCAACGAATTGCTGTCATAATATTTCCTTTTTTTAAGGCTTAAATAACCTGCTCTAATATAAGGTTATTTTCCTGCCAAACTTATCAAGACTAGGTCTTATAGGTCAAAGCCTTTATATCTATTCTAAAGCCTCTAGCCAGTCATTTTTACTGTACAGATTGCTGACAGTATCTGGCAGGTCACAATTTTGATATATTCGTGCTCCCCCGTAACAGAAAGGCCCTTTATGAAGATGTTCTCGAATAAACGCTCAATAAGTCGCAAAATAACAACCAGTGTTTTAGCTGTGCTTGTCACAACTAATGCCTTTGCCTTTGAATCCGAAGACTATAGTTTTGGTCAAAATCAAAGTTACAGTTTCGGCGCCCAAGGTGGTCCTGGATTATCAGATGGATCCGATGGAGCCTACGAGTACGCAGAAAATAATTCTGGTGCGTTAGCTAAATCAAAAATTGAACTTAATAAAAATTATTACGTCATCAGTGATGCAGTCAATGTGCGAACAACGTATTCTTTAACAGTAAAAAATGTGATCGGTAAACTGGGTTTTAATGATGTTGTACAAGTTATTGATGTCGTTGATGGGACATTACCACTTGTTCGGATCCGTATTGTTAAATCAACAAGTCTTAATATATCCGACGATCAAACCATTTATATATCAAAAGATTTTTTAAATGAGAAATCAGCCGAGTTAAAAGGTTCAAAATATTTTGTTATTCAGAATGTGGCGACTGAAAAGACTCGGGTCTATGAACGATGTACACAGTCTATTGATTGCGCACATAAAATGGTTTTTGAAACAGATATGATTGTTGGTCGCCCTGAAGACGCTCCCAAAAATTTCCCGACTGGTTACAGAACATGGTTGGGTCATAGCAAAATTAAAGAATGGGTTAAGTTTTACCAAGATGGCGGAAAAAACTATCCACGTTGGTATACACCAGGACAAGATATCAGAACTATACCAGAACCAATTGGTGATTCTAAATTATTTGGATCAAAAAAATGGACTATGAGTAAACCAGCTGGCGGAAATACTGTTTACGGTGCGTTTGGTTGGTATGCAGCTAAATTACATCCAGAAAGCACTAGTGACGGAGTCGGCAGTCAGTGGATTCACGGAACTATAGGTTGGGGAAAAGATGGCACTGCGCCAATCGAAGTAGCAAGAAGCGGTTTTATTAACCTTTTCGGCAATCCGGGTTCAAAAGGATGTACACGTCTTGAAAACAGAGCCGTAGCTTACTTAAGAGAACTTTTACCAGTAGGAACCGACATCTACAGAGTCTACGCCCGTGAAGCAACTCGTGAAATTGAACAAGCCTCAAAAGGTGGTGTCTTTTCAAAAGCTGAAGTTAAATCACCACTTGCAAGATACTCAAATGAATTTGCTAACAGCTTAGTTTGGAATTACATGTTGTTAACTAACGGAGCTGCAGAATCAAACGGTCTAACAGCTGATGCACAAGTTATTCAGTCTAAAGGCATTTCAGTTGTTGCCGGTCAAAACTTGATCGAACAGGGAACTTATAAAGTCGATCAGTACCCGACTACGATAGCATTAAATTACAGTAAATCAGCTTACGATGGTGGTGGTGATCGTTACGAAATTCAAGACCAATTCGGAAGCACACCCAATGTTTTCAAAGGCTACTTTGTCATCGATGAAGGTCGTTTTGTTGACTATGCTCATCCATCACCTTCACAAACTGGTGAAAAAATCAGAGTCAGTGGATTACCTGAGTTTCGTACAACTGTTCCAGATTATTTAAAAACTTCTGGTCCAATTCAAATTCCTAAAGTCACTTGGAGAGCGAAACAAAATGGAATCCCAGGATCAGGAATGGGTGGCCCTAAATTTTAAATCTAATGATGACTTTTTATATCTTTGTAAAATTGAATCACGTCGCGATCAACAATAATTGATCGCGGATTCCACCTGACAATATGTAAACCTTGTGGCGTTCTCAGTCTTGATAACGCCACATACGCCTGACCGGGCTCCCATAAAGAACTTAAATCACACCACAACTCATCCAATGTAGCGCCCTGAGATTTATGTATCGTCGTTGCATAGGCTAATGTTAGCGGATACTGAATCACACTGGCTTTAGGATTTCCGTCTGCATCCATCATCGAAAAAGTCATACGTTCAACTTTAACTTCACGGCCATGATCCTTACGCACAGTTAATGATTCTTTGTCATAATCGACTAGTGTACCCCGTGTGCCATTGACCCATCTTTTTTGCATATCATTTTTTAAAAATAAAACTCGGCAACCAATTTTTAATTTCAATTTTTCAGGTACAGGTGATGATTTTTTCATCGCTATTACATATTTTTCATCACCAAAATAAATAGAATCAAATTCAATTTCTTTTTCCGAGATTTCGCTTAATTTTTTTTGATTATAATTTTCTGATTGATCACGCCTTGGAAATAATCTTGTTCCAGAATGGTCTTCATCATGAACTTTAGTATGATCATTTAAAAATTCAACGACAGCTGGATTCACTTGGCCGTAGCGAATTTCACTTAGGATATTTAAAAATTCGTTATCTGCGACACGCTGATTGTGCTGTAAAATACAAACTTGCGGATCAGTTCTTTTCCAGGCTTCAGTTAAAAAACACCAGTCTTTTTTTCGATTCTGTCCTGTTTGCATGCGCATCACTGGTGGCAATTGTCCGAAATCACCGACGCAAATAAGTCTTAACCCGCCCCATGGTAAAGTAGAACCTCGGGCTTTTTGGGCCAAAGCCTCAGCGATCCTAAATGCTTCACCAGAAATCATTGAAATTTCATCAATAATAATTCCTTCAACTTGCGAAATTCTTTTTAGTGTTTTGGTATCTTTTGAAACTCGTTGGTAAGTCGCATCCGGGCCGCCTTCCATAATACCTAAACCAAAAAAACTATGAAACGTTCGGCCCCCTAATAAAACAGCAGCTGCGCCGGTGCTAGCCAAAATGGGCATATTTTTTGGATCTAATTCCTTAGTTAACTCACGAACGACATAGCTTTTTCCACTACCAGCTCCGCCAGTTAAAAAAACGTTTTCACCAGACCGCATAAGGTCCAGAGCCAGTTGTTGTTCATTTGAAAGCTCGCTCAGAGTCGTGTTTTTCACAACGGCTATGCTAACCGTGTTATGACCTCTGTCAAAAGATAAACAAGATATTTAAATGTTGTTGCTGTGGGTCTTAGGTACACATATAATTAATGTCTACATAGAAAGAGTCATATGGCATCAAATAAAGTTTACGTTAATCGAACTCTCAATTTAAAAAAAATCAAATATATAGGCCTAGATATGGATCACACGCTGATCCGTTACAATACTGAAAATTTTGAACGTTTATCACATTCAAAAATTATGGAAAAACTAGTTTCTGGTAAGGGCTACCCTGAACAAGTCAAAAAGCTGCAGTTTGATTTTAATTTCGCACTTCGTGGATTAGTTGTTGATCGTAGTAAAGGTAATCTTTTAAAGCTGAATCGCTACACGGCGATCCGAAATAGCTTTCATGGCTTAAAACCTTTAGATTACAAAATTCATCAAAAAGTCTACCGATCGACTTATATCGACCTTAGTAAAAATGATTACTTGGCAGTTGATACTAGTTTTTCTTATTCATTAGCGCATGCTTATTCGCAGCTGGTTGAAATGAAAGACAATGATCCACTACTTAAACTGCCTGATTACGGAACTATGGCAGATGATATTTTGGCCGCATTAGATGAAGCCCACCGTGATGGATCTTTAAAAGATGCTGTTCGTGCGAATGTTGATCATTATATCATCAAAGATGAAAGCGTCGTTCGCGGTTTAGAAAAATTTAAAAAGCATGGCAAAAAAATATTTGTTCTGACTAATTCTGAATTTCATTATTCAAAATTACTTTTGGACTTCGCAATTAATCCCTATTTAAAAGATCATAAATCGTGGGTTGACCTATTTGAATTCGTTATCACTTTTGCGCACAAGCCAAAATTTTTCTACGATGACACACGATTTTTCAAAGTTAACCCTGCAGACGGCACAATGACAAACGTCGATGGCAAATTATCCCCAGGAGTTTACCAAGGTGGGAATGCTCGTGAATTTACTAAGCATCTTGATATTGAAGGTGATGATATTCTTTACATAGGTGATCATATTTACGGTGATATTTTGCGTCTTAAAAAAGACTGCAACTGGCGCACGGCAATGATCATTGAAGAGCTTGAACATGAAATCATGCAAAACAAGAAAGCTGAGCCTATAATAAATGAAATCGATATTCTGATGCGAAAAAAAGAACCGTTAGAAGAAGGTTTGACTGGATTAATGACTCAGAAATATGAACGCTCTACAAAAGTTGATGAATCTAAAATTGATTTACTGCAAAAAGAAATTGGGGAATTTGATACTCAAATTAGTCAGCTGATAAAAAAACAGCACACTTTATATAATCCGAATTGGGGCCAGCTGATGAGAGCCGGCAACGAAGAAAGTTATTTTG
>JANOOI010000241.1:0-1930 GCA_031421235.1 Bdellovibrio sp. | reverse complement strand
GAAATGAACCTGTTTTAAGACCTGATCACAAAGCTCTCGCGTAGGACACAGAATTAAGGCCTGAGGATGATAATTTTTAACTTCAATTTTTTGAAGAACAGGTATCACGAATGCAGCTGTTTTACCGCTACCCGTTTTTGATTGGCCGATCAGATCGCGCATTTCTAATATGGCAGGAATGCATTCCGCTTGAATCGGGGTCATTTCAGAAAAGCCAGTTTCAGAAATGGCCTGCAAAATTTCTTTAGATAACTTCAGTTCATAAAAAAATTTAATGTTGGATCCTTTTTTACTAAAAAGGTAATTTGACGTTAGGTTCGCGTAAATTACAAATAACTACCGTTTGCTGCAAACTTCCATGACTCGTTTTTTAACCTTAGAACAGATTTCCACTAAATCAGTCCCTACCTCTAAGCACGGATTGTACTCAGCGGGACAGACAGCATACTCGGGAAAGATATTTTCAGAGTCTTTATCTGTGGCAATAGCATTCCCGACGGCAGCGACATCGGCCACGTTTAATCTTTGTGATTTGAATTCGTTCAATGCGATATCGAATGCTGTGAAAAAAGATGTAGCTCCTATCGGAACGCTTTTATTTACAACCTGGCGAAGATAAATAGCGGATATCTTTCCTGGAAACTCAATCTGCAATGTCCCGGCAAGCTCTAAGCTGGCGCCTGAATTATCAAAGATAACAATAAACTTTTTGTTAGGATACTCATTCAGAATATTTCTAATATTCAATATTTTAAAATCCTGAATGGACCATTCTGTTAGCCAATTTCTCAAAATACGATGATTCGACGGATAATTTGATTGCACTAAGAATTTTTCAATCCGGCCATCAAACCAATTTGAAATGGCACTTACAAGGACAAATTTGTTTTTTCCAACTTCCTCTCGAGAAATATGAAAATATAATTCTGGCATTCCTGAAAAAGTTTTATCTTCTTCAAATATTTTAATGGCAGCCTTAATTAAACCTGTATTTTCCGCTTGTCTCAAAACATCATCGAACCCACTAATGATAAATGGTTTTTCATTGGCGCCGAGCTGGATGTTGAATAGAAGTACAAAAATATAAGCTATGTGTTTCTTGATCAGATCAGTTCCTTTAAATCGAAATAGTAGCGAGACTTTTCCCTACCGCAGACTTAATGATTACAAATAGTCAGATCAGTGTAAACGACAAACAACTACAATCTTGTATCATCTAATATGGCTTTGAATTCCATCTACCTAGTTTTAAATCAAAGGCCCAGGCTGCACCACCGATAATATTATTCCCTAGAATTATCGGAACACCTTCCATTTTTTGTCGTAAGTGAACTCCAAAATCAAATGTTGCCATTTCTACATTTTGAAGTCCAAGAGTACCGACTTCGACTTCAGCAACCTTGTAGATTTCTGACGGGATTTTATTTCCGTGATGATCATAACCGTCCTCTGATCGTACTAATTGAAATAATTCAGCATTTTGTTTTATATACTGTAGGTCTATAACAGTCGTATCAGCGCCGGTGTCGAAAACGACATCCACGTTATTGTTTCCTAAATTTATAGAAAGTGTGAAGTGACCAGTAGCTAATCGACGAATAGCGTAATTTGGTTTTACACTAGGTAACTCACTTAGGAAATTAAGCAGTTTATTCTTTAAATCCACTTCAAATATTTGCTCGCCAATCAAATCAATGCCTAGAACGCTTCTATCCGTTCTTTTAATTTGAGATTTCTTGAAGGTATATCTTCCCACACTTAACGTTTGCATTTGAATCACTTGTGCTGCTGTCGAAATGCCAGAGGCGCCTATGGACTCAGTTTGTTCTAAGCACAAATAATTTTTGGTGTGTTCATCGTTTATAACAGATGATGATGCCGCACCAGTATCCAAAAGAAATGATTTATAATGGCCATCAACTTCGACTTG
>JANOOI010000240.1:0-2587 GCA_031421235.1 Bdellovibrio sp. | reverse complement strand
GGTGGTTATTCAGGTCATGCTGATTGGGTAAATGGTTGGCAGCCGGAATTTATCACGACTATTGTTAAGAACTGCCTTAACAAAGGAGTAGATTGTCATGCTACACTTTTAGGTGATGGCAGAATGATTTACTAGGGCGCGTCCTCATTTGACTGCGTGAAGTTTTGAATCGCATTTACAAGACAGTCTCGGTTGAGGCTGTCTTTGTTTTAGTAGATTAGTGTTTTATTTGCGGATGTAAAGCTTCTCGATGTATGTGGTACTTAATATGGGACTGACCAGCCTAGTGACCTGATACGAATATTGATTATCAAAATAGACATTCCTTCATCAATAAAAAAAGCCAGCTCTCAAATGAGCTGGCTTTTAATTTATTAATCAAAACTATTTTATTATCTGTTTCTTAATCAAAACTATGGTGAACCAAGGCCTGGTAATGAACGTGTTGTGAACACACCATGGTATCTTGATTTTTTATTTTTCGGTTGTAAAGCTTGTGCCATTGGTGACAACTTCGTATCAACCATCATTAATTCGCCGTCTTTAGCTGTTGTTTTAAAACTTAAAATGTAAGTTTTAAGTAACGTACCTTCAGTTGAAAACACAACATCTGCACCTTCACCAGCCATTGATAATAAAATGCCTAATGTCACTTGATTAGTTAAAGCGTGTTGTCCTAACTCAGCAAATGCTTTTGTGTAAGCCGCATCATTAGAATAATTTTGCATCATTTTTTTGAATGCTGATTGCATTCTTAATGTTGCTGCTAAAGTTTCACGATTTAAAACATCAACACATGATGTGCCAGCGCCACTCAGTTTATTTTCTGGAACTAATGACTTACAAACACGGTCGCCTTTTTGTGCGTGAACGAACTTAACCCGCTCAGTTACCCATTTACTGATGTCTTTAGTTAGAATCGATTTTGATTTTGAAACGATATTTTTCATGTTTTGATCGCTTAAACCAACATGAGCAACGATACTTGTAAAACCAAGATCCATAGCGTCTTTTGGCATTTTCATATCGATAACATCTAAACCAGTGCTGTTCACAATATCTTGTAACGAACTATTGAAATCACCAGTTGTTGTTTTTTCGTCCTGAACTAACCAAGTAAATTGACCCATTTCTCCTGAATCTGTGACTTTTTTAGAAGTCATATCAGTCGCTTTATATCTGACGCTATAGAAACCTTGAGTTTGGTTTGTATGAGTTTTAAAAGCTTTCGTTGCAAAAGTCTCATCGTAAATACCAAATGTGGCTTCGATTTTTGAATTATCAAGATGAACATCAGTTGTACTATGCGATTGGATTTTTGATTTTGTAGTTTGCGTATTTAAAATAATCGGTAAACCAAAAAAGAACGATGTCGTGCGGCCTTTGCTCATTCTTTTGAATGATTCAACTTTTTGTACGCTTGGTACAACACCAAACGGAGTCGATTTTTTGATTTTTTCTGCCATCATTTGCGCAGCTGCTACGTTACCACGGATTAAGTCTGAATAAACTTTAGCTGATTCACTGTTATCTAAACTGACTAAATACGAAAATCCATCATCAGTATTTTTAAAGTTTTGTAAACCAATTTGCGCTAAAGCTAATCCAGCACCCATAGATAAGGCATCTAATTTTGAATTTGTAATTTTAACATAAGCTGAACGCTCATCAACTTTTTCAACATACGTTTCCCAAATACCTTGAGCCAACGAAGTTGCGTTAATTGAAGCCATTCCCATACCTAAAGAACCAAGGAATATTAATCCGCCTTTAGATTTGTAGCTGATGCTTTCGCCAGTTCTCATTTTTTGAACTTGTTCAACTTCAGCTGGTACATTTTTGTATCCAGAAATTGATTTAGCTGTTTTTAATGAATCTGCATAACGCACAGATGTGACTTCTGTACCTTTCATTGGTAGAAGACCTAACAATGACCACATTTTTGCAGACGCACCCGTTGCATTTTTATAATGAAAGTTAAGACTCGCTCCTAAACCACCTTCTAATAATTCAAAGAATGTATTTTGATAAGCCGTCGCAGATCTTGTTGTTTGTAAACTTAAATAAGTCGGAGTTTTTTTATTTGAATATAAGCTTGATACCATCGGGATAGCACTTGTATCTGCAGCTTCTAAAGCAACAACTCTGATAAAAAAGTCATAGTCGATATAAAACATTGGTCTTAATTCAGCTTCTAACTTTTTCTTTTGTTCTTTTTGTTTTTGTTTTTCTTCTGGTTGACCGTCAGTGTTTCCACCGTCATCAGATCCGCCATCAGTGTTTCCGTCAGTGTTTCCACCGTCGTCAGATCCGCCATCAGCGTTTCCGTCATCGTTTCCACCGTCATTAGCTCCGCCGTCAGCATTTCCGTCGTTGTTTCCACCGTCGTTAGATCCGCCATCAGCATTACCATTCGCGTTTCCGTCAGCATTGCCATTCGCATTGCCGTTCGCATTTCCGTCAGCATTTCCGTTAGCATTGCCATTCGCATTACCAGTGGTATTTCCACCGTTTATATTTCCGTTATCACCGCCGCCATTAGCATTACCATTCGCGTTTCCATTAGCATTACCAGTGGTATTTCCAC
>JANOOI010000239.1:0-3855 GCA_031421235.1 Bdellovibrio sp. | reverse complement strand
TATTTATTTTAATAAGAGGTCCAAATGAATTTATGCAAATATGTAGTTATTGTTTTTGCCACAATTTTCAATATTGCAGTCGCACAAACTTTGCCGGCTAAGCAATATAAAGTTGGAACAGTCATAAAAACATCGAAGGGTTTTAATTTTGAAAGATATCAAGACCCTGTTTCTAAAGCCTGGGGATGGAAAGATTTGACTTTGGATGGCAAAATTTGGTTTGACGCAATTCAAACGGGTATAGGTCCGCAAGCGGCCTTTAAGTTTTGTCAAAAAATTTCAGGTCAAACACTTCCAACGGGACACAGGCTTAAGGGCGAAGATACGGGGCATGGACCATATCCCTATAAAGAGGACAGTGATTTTGCTATAGCTGAAAAACATGGATTGAGAGAGATTTTTAAAGATATGAAATATCTTTTCTTTTGGTCTCAATCTCTGCGCAGCTTCGAATCTAACTATGGATATTACTATTTTTTTAATGGAACGAACGGGACTATTTATTATGGTAACGATGAAATTAATGATGATAATTTTGCAGCCCGGTGCGTATCTGATTTAAAAAGGAAGATTTTATGATTCGCTTAGCTTCTGCAGTAATCCCATTTTTTTTAGCCCTTTTTGCCAATGCTCAAAGTATTGAACAGTGCACAAATACTGATCGAAAAGCGCCTGTTTCAACAATTTGTATTTCAAGTAAGGGTGTGAAATTTCAAAGATATATGAATCTAAAAACAGGAAGCCTCGGATGGTTAGATCTTAACGCTAAAATTGTTTGGTACGATCATCTGTATTACGGTCGCTCGATAACTGCATTTGACTATTGCAATGGACAGCCACTTGTTCCGCTGGACATACCTCAGAATAGCGAACTCATTGCTGCTACAAAAAACGGTGCTGCAGAAATTTTACGTAGTAACTCTGAAGTATGGTCGTGGCAGCAGTCAAGATGGGTATTATATTCTTTTAAAATGAACTGTGAGTTTTATTTTCCTCCATTCAAAGACATTTCAGAATGCTTTACAAAATCAATGTATACTGATGAGTCAAAGGTTGGGATTTGTGTTGAGCGAATTTAAGTATTAGCAGAAATTAATGTATTTGACGAACACGCTTTTAAAACAACTACAATTTAGGACTTCAAAATCCACAGCACCTGAGCCTTCTCGTCACTTTTCTCAAGAAACAGAATAGACAAACTTTTTTACTTCGCCTAAGCTGATTTAAGAATCCCCACTAAGGACGTGAACTATGTTAAAGATTTTAATCATCGCAGCATTTATTGTTCTTCCACTTTTAGGATGTCAGGCTAATAACGATTCCAATGGGAATCCTTGGAATCAGCCGTATTCACCAATATTTGAAGATATTAATAACCAAATATCAGAGAATCTCATGATGTACATTTCAATCATTCCACAGTTTGAGGTTACCGAAATTCGTTTGAAGCAAGGCTCGATGTCTTTAGAATCAACCTATGATAAAACCGAGTTTAGGTTTACTGCAGATTTATTTGAAGACACAATTATTAAAGGCAAAAATCTAGATTTAAAAATTACAGGACAAATCAAAGGAACTTACTTATCAAATGCAAAATATGGGCGCAATGCTGGATACTATCTTGAAGTTGCGAATATCGCTCAAGGTCAAAAATTCAAGTCCGAAGATGGAAGTGTAGTCGTTCTTAACGAGGGTGTTATCAAAAGTTACGATGGAGTCAAAGGAGTTGCGGTTGATGATTCAACTATCAGACATTCTCTTTTTTCTCCTGACGATATTCTGCTGAAGGGCCCGTTGGCTTTTTACATCTCCAATGAAGAATCTGAAATCAATTTACATTTCAGGAGTTTTACAATTAAAAATGATCAATTATTATCTACGGGAAGATTGCTTTTTAAACTTGCGCAAGGGCAAAAGGTAGATGTCACCGAAAATAGATTTAATGCGTATCATTGCCTAACTAGTAAAAAAGTTAATTTAGCAGAGGTTTCGTCGCAGGAACAATCTGAGAGTGAGGAACTTTTACCAATATTGCCGGGTACCTATGATTTTAATGAATGCTTGCCTGCTACTGAAACTGTTTTTTCAAGACCTTTTTTTATTAATTCGAAGATCTCATTAACAAAAATCAAATATTTTGATCCCAAAGGCATAGCCAATGTGGGAGTTGTTCATCCGAGCATTACTGCAATATCCGTCGATGATTTCAATTTTAAAATTTCATCACCTGAAATCAAGTTTAAAACTTTTAAAGAATATTCAACCCGCTTTCCGATAAAGGAGTTTCAGATATCTCGTCAGCAGACCAATTTTCATTACAATTGGACCGACACCACACCGGGCTCGACGACGCCTCGTCCAATCGATATTCCAGTCATAACGGAAGGCCTTGTATCTCTGTATGGTTGGCAACCCAACATTTCAACTATTGTTGAATATAATCCGAACATGCGCTGGGAAGGGCGTTGGACGAATGGAACAAATACATATGTCGGAGTTCCCTGGAAAGAATTGCATCATTCAAAAGTAGCTGCATCTTACAAGTATTGTTTGATCTCTTATAACTTTGGCTCTGGATTTGCTAAATATGATCCCAATATCAGTAAATATGGATTTTCTGGTTTGGACTTTTATAAAGGGGATGACCCTGCAAAATATTATTGTGCTAATGATATGAAAACCATGAAGATGGTTTATAAAGAAGCATTCGATCATATGAATCAGTAGTTTTTTATTTCTAAATTATATTGCAGAATCATCGAACTTCAGCTGTTTTTAAGTTCAGCCAAAACATCTCAGCCAAACTTTTCTAGCTTGGCTTCGCCGATACCGTAGATAGCGCACAGTTGATTAATATTGTTTAGTTTTAAGCTAGATAATGGCGTGGTTTAGTTGAATGACTAAGCTATTTCTAGAAAACAGAGGGCTGTTGACCTGCAATAGTTCATACGATAAAAACTATTTCAAACTAAGCGGAGTAGAAAAATGAATAATATTGGTTACATTTGCAAAATATTTTATAGGCGTGATTTTTTACAAAAAATATTGAGTCAGTGTCTTGTTATCTTGTTGGTCATGGGCTGTGCCTCCAGCAAGTTTCAAACGACAAAAAACTCTAATGGACCATTGCATTTTGAAGACCTGCAAAAAATTTATGATGTTGTGGACGCTTCCCTGAGTCCAAATGCTGATCAGATTGTTTATATCGCGAATAAAAATAAGTATGCCACCCTCTGGCTAATAAACACAAAAGATGGGATTGAAAAAGAAATTCTAGACTTGGGTCGTCCAATTAAGGCTGTGAGTTTTTCACCTTCTGGAAAATACATTGTTATTATGGCCGATAATGATGGGGATGAGAATTACAGAATTTACACTTTTAATTTTCAAACTAAATCCCTGCAAGCATTAGGAACAGAGAAGAAATCACGTAACTATTTTTGTGGTTTTAAAAATGATTCAAATACTTTCACTTTCTCGTCTAACGAAAGAGATGACAGATATTTCGACCTCAAAGAACAAAGTTTGGATGACAACGGCCTTCCGACAAGCGGCGTGTCCACGTTTGTTAGGTCAGATGATTTTAATCACTGCGGAAAATTTTCTCCAGACGGAAAAAACTACATTTTTGTAAGAGTCTTTGGGAATTCCTATCAAGAGCTTAATTTATACGATTCTAATACACGACAAGTTAAGCGACTCAGTCCAAAAGTTGAAGCGTCAGTTTCGTCTGCAATATGGACAAAAAATGGTGATGCCGTTTATTCAGTATCAGATTTAAACAATGATTATAGTCAGTTACTTCGTTTTGATTTAAGTGGAAAACGGACTCAGCTAACCAAGACAGGTTGGGAT
>JANOOI010000238.1:0-3693 GCA_031421235.1 Bdellovibrio sp. | reverse complement strand
CTTTTCTCGATGATTCTGGAAAAAATTTACAAGTTTAAATCCATATTACTGGCGGGAACACTCGTTGGTTTTATTTCGATGGTGATCGCAGATAATGCGCCAGCAGTTCTTGATCCCAGCTTGCAGCCCCTAGAAGCCGTTCTGCGCAGTAACTATTGGTTGATTGTGCATGTGATGACGATCACTATTTCCTATTCAGCTTTTGCTTTAGCTTTTGGGTTGGGCGATATGGGTTTAATTTATTGGGCGATTGATTCAGAAAAATACAAAGATCATATTCAAAAAATGACAACGGGTGTTTATCGATCAATTCAAATCGGCGTGGTGTTTTTAACTCCGGGGATTATTTTAGGTGGAATTTGGGCCGATTATTCTTGGGGCCGATTTTGGGGATGGGATCCAAAGGAAACTTGGGCTTTAATTGCTTTGTTAGGTTACATTATTGTCCTCCATGCTCGAATTATTAATTGGATTGGTAATTTAGGAATGTTGATTTCCGGAGTTCTGACTTTTAATCTTGTTGTGATGGCGTGGTACGGGGTAAACTATATTCTTGGCGCAGGGCTTCATTCCTATGGGTTCGGTGCGGGCGGTGTTGAATATGTCGCTATTTTTGTTGTTCTACATATTTTGCTATGCGGATATGTGGTGGCAATCGATCGCATGAGTAAACCACAGACAAAATAAATTTTTGCTTTGTCTTTAGGCATGCAACACATTGATATTCTAGAGCTTTTTCATTTAACATTCAAAACCCACGTGACATTCTAATGCGCTTGCTTTTAAATTGGAGACAAAGAAAGGCGAAGCCATGTCGTTTATTTTCAGCTCATGCAGAAAAAGTCTGCAATTCGTTTTATTATTGTGTTCTGTTTCAATTATACAGAGTTGTCTTTTTCAAAATCCAGATGGAGGACAAAGAGTCGGTATTGGTTACAACAAAGGCTACGCGCCTGAACAACCAATACCGTTCAGTCATGAACTTCATGTGGGAACTCATAAAGTGCAATGTCAGTACTGTCATAGCCAAGTTGAAAGATCTAAATCTTCAAACATCCCATCGCTAGCAACATGTATGAATTGCCATCAGCAAGTTGCAGGTCGTAACGAACCGGACGCGATTAAAAAAATCCGCACAGCCTATTCAGACGGAAAATCAATTGAATGGGTTCGTGTTCATATGTTGCCTGATCACGTGGCTTTCAATCATGAAGCCCATGTAGCTAAAGGCGTCAGCTGTCAAACATGCCACGGGGAAATTGAAAAAATGGCCAAAGTTTATCAGTACTCAGATTTATCAATGGGCTGGTGTGTGAACTGTCACAGACAACCTGAAAATAAAGCGCCGCTAAATTGCACGACTTGCCATCACTAATTTTTAATTTTTTAAACATAGAGAGAAAACAAAATGTCTAATCATGAAAATCATCAAGAATTAGAAAATCAAAATAAGCCAGTTGCTGGACAAGAAATCTCCAGAGATCGCACGTACTGGAAATCTTTTGAAGACTATAACGATACACCAGAATTCAAAACGGCTTTGCAAACTGAATTCATGTCTTCACCACTCCGAGAAGACGCTGCAAATGAAGGCACAGAAACAGACACAGTCGCCCGCCGTGATTTTTTGAAGCTCATGGGAGCTTCAATTGCATTAACATCGGCAGCAGGTTGTATTCGCAGACCTGTTCAAAAAATTATTCCTTACTCTAAGCAACCTGAAGAAGTCACAATCGGAGTTTCTAATTGGTACACTTCAAGTTATTTTGACGGCCAAGAAGGATTAGGACTATTAGTTAAATCACGCGAAGGCAGACCTGTTCATATCCAAGGTAATCCGCAGTTTCCAATGAATGGATCAGCCGTTTCGGTCAGAGCCCAAGCTTCATTGTTGGGTTTGTATGATCCAGAACGTTTACAAAAACCTTTTAGAAATTTATTTAATGAAAAAAGAACCAACAAAGAAACTGTAGGTCTTTCTTGGGAAGATCTAGATAACAAAGTTGTCGAAAGCTTAAATCAGGGTGGGGTAGCAATATTAACAGGAAATATTTCTTCACCATCGACCAATGCTGTTGTCTCTGATTTTAAATCAGGATTTTCAGCGGATCACTATGTTTGGGAACCTTTAGCACAAGATGACGTTTCTGAAGGTCAAAAAATTTCTTTCGGTGATGCTGTTGTGCCTAGCTTTAGATATGATAAGGCGCAGATTATTGTTTCAATTGATGCGGATTTCTTGGGAACTTGGGGTCCAACAACGACGAACAATAAATTATTTGCTAATGGCCGTAGAAATATTGAAAAGATGTCACGTTTAGTTTCATTTGATTCGACGTATTCTTTGACGGCGGCTAACGCAGATATTCGTTTTAGAATTAAACCGTCGCAGCAATTAGACGTTGTTTTAGGTTTATTAGCTGAAATTATATTTTCTGGAAAATCAAATTATGCCAGCAGCGAAAATGTTAAAAATATTTTACAACCTTACAAAGGTGTCGCTGAAAAATTAGGTTTATCAGCCGAAGCATTTACAAAAGTGGCTAATGATTTATGGAAAAACGCCGGTGATTCACTGGTCGTAACTGGTGGTTTAGCGACCCGCACTGAAGATTCTATAGCGTTGCAAGTGGCTGTAAATTTTTTAAATACAGTTTTAGGTAATGATGGAAAAACAATATTAGCTAATTCGGGTAATCAACATCTTAAATCTTCATATGCAGATATTTTAAATTTGATCAAAAAAATGAATGCTGGATCTGTAAAAACTTTAATCATTCATAGATCAAACCCAATTTATAGTTTACCACAAAGTTTTGGTTTCAAAGACGCATTAACAAAAGTAAACACTGTTGTTTACATCGGCGATAAAGCTGACGAAACAGCTGGGTTTTCTAATTTTATTGCGACTGATAATCATGCTTTAGAAACATGGGGGGATACAGAATTCGCTAACGGTCTTGTTGGCATTCACCAACCCTTGATTCGAACAATGTATGACACAAGATCTTTTCAGTTATCATTAATGACTTGGGCCTTTATTGCGAAAAAAGGTCCGAAACGTCTTCAAGATTATGAAACGTTTTATGATTATTTACGTGCGTTCTGGAAATCAGATATGGCGGCTAAGTACTCTCAAGGAAAAGATTTCACAACTTTTTGGAATGAACTGTTGCAAAAAGGCTTCATCGGCGAAGTGGCAACATCAAATTATAGAATTTTTAAAACTGATGCTTTATTGGTTATTAAAAAGAAACAAGCGTCTTCAAATTACGAATTAGCTTTGTATCCAACTGTACAAATCGGTGATGGATCGTTAGCTAATGTGGGTTGGTTACAAGAATTACCAGACGCCGTCACAAAAATTGTTTGGGATAATTATGCTTCGATGTCTTTAAAAACAGCTGAAGACAATAAAATCAAACAAGGTGATATGTTAGAGATTACGTCTAACGGCCAAAAAATAAAACTTCCAGCACATGTTCAGCCAGGTCTTCATGATGGCGTGATTTCAATAGCTGTGGGTTACGGACGTACGCACGCTGGTAAAGTCGGTAATGGTATTGGTCAGAATGCGTATCAATTTTTAACTGTAAAAAATAATGAAATGTTAGCGTCAGGTTTACCAGTTGAGTTCAAAAAAACCGGTGAAAAATACACTTTAGTCACGACTCAGGGTCATGATTCAATGGA
>JANOOI010000237.1:0-3176 GCA_031421235.1 Bdellovibrio sp. | reverse complement strand
TTCATCTTGTAAAGCAGCAGAAAACATTGCTAAAAACATACGATCTAAACCGATAGAAGTTTCTACTACATAAGGCACATAACTTTCATTGAGTTCAGGATCAAAATACTGTAATTTTCTGCCTGAAAATTTCTCATGACTGCTTAAATCAAAATCTGTTCGGGAGTGAATTCCTTCCAATTCTTTAAATCCGAAGGGGAATTTAAATTCAATATCAGTGGCTGCATCGGCATAATGTGCTAATTTTTCGTGATCGTGAAAACGATAATTATCACTGCTTAATCCTAATGATAAGTGCCATTTTAAACGGGTTTCTTTCCATTGTTCATACCATTTTTTCTGTTCGCCGGGACGTACAAAAAATTGCATTTCCATTTGTTCAAATTCGCGCATGCGGAAAATAAATTGGCGTGCTACAATTTCATTTCTAAAGGCCTTTCCGGTTTGTGCAATTCCGAACGGAATTTTCATCCGTCCCGATTTTTGCACATTTAGGAAATTGACAAAGATTCCTTGAGCCGTTTCAGGGCGTAAGTATAAATCCATCGCCGAATCTGCCGAAGCACCGATTTTGGTTCCAAACATCAGATTGAATTGTTTTACATCTGTCCAATTTTTAGAGCCCGAAACCGGACAAACAATTTCCAATTCTTCAATCAACGATTTTACATCAGCTAAATCTTCTTTTTCCAACGATTTTGCCATCCTGCTAAGGATTGCTTCTTTCTTCTGATTGTATTCTACCACGCGTTGGTTGGTGGTTACAAATTCATTCAAATTAAAGGTATCTCCAAAACGTTTTTCGGCTTTGGCAATTTCTTTGTCTATTTTATCTTCAATCTTTGCTACATAATCTTCTATTAAAACATCGGCTCTGTAGCGTTTTTTGGAATCTTTATTATCAATGAGGGGGTCGTTAAAAGCATCGACATGGCCAGAAGCTTTCCAAGTAGTTGGATGCATCAAAATAGCGGCATCAATACCTACAATATTATTGTGCATTTGCACCATTGATTTCCACCAATAGTTTCTGATGTTGTTTTTGAGTTCTACTCCGTTTTGAGCGTAATCGTACACTGCGCTCAATCCGTCATAAATTTCACTGGAAGGAAAAATAAAACCGTATTCCTTGGCGTGTGAAATTACTTTTTTAAAATGTTCTTCATGTATTGCCATAACGCAAAAGTACTAAAGGATTTGATTATAGAAAAAACTCTTTTGATGAAACGTAAAAAAAAAGCAGCAATGAAATCATCGCTGCTTCTAAGATAGATTAAAACCTGTCTTTTATAATCCTAAGAAAGAATTTTTTAAACTAACAGTTGTGGTACCTACATAGTAATTATCAAGGTAAACATCAATGGTGTAAGAACCAGGAGTCATAGCGGTTTTATCAACATTTACAACGGCTATAACTTCTAATGCTTTGTTGTCATAGTTGGCGGTAGTTTTATCAGAATAGGCAATTATTTGATTGCTTTCAACAGTAATAGTTCCGGAGTTGTTCATTACTTTTCCAGCAGGATCTTTAATGACATAGAAAATATTTCTATTTCCTTTAGTTGCAATTCTGTTTTCGGCAATTTTAAAACTGATTCTGAAAGCGTCTGTTTTTTTAAAACTAGTGGTTTCTGCTAATTTATCTTTTGAACGAAGTCTCATGGCAGTTGCCTTAACTTCGTTGACGATGAGAACAGAACCAACATTTACAACATTGGATAATTGAGTGTTTTTACCTTCTAATTCTGTGTTAATAACCGTTTGTTCAACAATTTTTTGTTGAGCTGTTTTTACTTCCAAACTAAGGAATTCATTGGCTCCTTTTAGTGAATCTGTTAAGAAGAACAAACGTTTGTTTTTAGATTCCATTTCTGCTAATCTTCCTTTGTAACGAGTTAAAATACTTTTGTTTACGTTAGATAAACTAGCAACAGAATCTCTAAGTTGGATAATTTTTTCTCTTTCTGCCTTAAGTTCATCAGTCATTGTAGTGTTTTCGGCAATAGCAGTATCATATTTAGCAATCATATCATTCAATTCATTTTGAATGGTTGCTTTTTCTGATGTTAAATTTTCTTTAGTTTCTACGTGACTGGTGTGATTGTAAAAAGTATAAGCAGCTAAAATAACTAGCAAAGCAGCTAATACCCAAATAATCGTTTTGTTTTGTGAATTTTTGTTATCTTCCATGATGATTTTAAAAGTTTTTTACAAAATTACATTATTTAAACAATTTTAACAGAATTTTAAGTGATATTTTATTCCTAAAAAGTTGGTATTAATGCTATAACGTTTTTTTATTAAAAATTGTATTAAGAAAAGGAAGTTTTATGATGAAATTGCTAAAGGAAGTTGTCAATATTCTCTTTCCAGATTTGTGTGTCATTTGTGAGAATCCACTTTCATTAAATGAAGCTACTTTATGTACTTATTGTAGCGTTGATTTGCCTTTTACGTATTTCAGTTCAGAATCTAACAACATAGCTGAAAGGGCTTTTTATGGAAGGGTGAAAATTGAAGCAGTTACTTCATTGTTGTTTTTCAAAAAAAAAGGGAAAGCACAGCGGTTGATTCATCAATTAAAATATAAAAATCAGCAAAAAATTGGAACATTAACGGGCTTGATATTGGCCGATGAAATGAAAAACAGTCATCGATTTAATTATTTAGATGGAATCATCATAGTGCCGATGCATCCTAAAAAACAGCGAATACGCGGATACAATCAGGTGAGTACTTTTGGAAAAACCTTAGCAAAGGAATTAAATGTGCCTTTTTTAGATAATATTTTGATTAAATCATCGACTACAAAATCGCAAACCATCAAAAGCCGCTTGCAACGTTTTCAAGATTTTGAAGGTAAATTTCATTTAAACAACACCACTTTTTTAGAAAATAAACACATTCTTTTGGTTGATGATGTAATTACAACCGGCGCTACTTTAGAATCTTGTTGTTTAGAATTACATAAAACCAACAACTTAAAAATTAGTATCGCCACGATTGCTTATACCGATTAATCTAAAAATTTACTGTTTTATCACATTAAAAAATGTTGTTTCTTTGTAAAAAATTCAAACATTTGGCATGAAGCGTTTAATAATATTTTTGATGATTTTAGCCATCTCACAATTGTTTTTTCAAAATTGTGCTAAACGCGGAAGACCAACTGGCGG
>JANOOI010000236.1:0-1569 GCA_031421235.1 Bdellovibrio sp. | reverse complement strand
AGTTTTTAGTTTTTCGATTTGAGCTTTTTTAAACTGTTCAACTACATCAGGAGGATTAATATAATTTTGCATGTACGATCGTTCGACTTGAAAAACGTAATCTGATTCTTTAACTTCAGGTTTTTTTTCTTTAAAATGAGCTGGGCCGTTCAAAATTGAATAACGATCGATTAAATTTTCTAAACTTAAACAGTTATCAATAAATCTTTCAACAACATCATAACCATGACGATCAATGTAACGACGAATTCTGGTCGCGTGATTCGCCATCTGATCCATCATTTTACGGTTTGTTTTTGAAAACCAAATGTTATTTTTAAAAAAATCACAGTGACCATAAACATGTGACATTACAAGTTTTTGATCCATCATGGAATTGCCTTCCATTAAATAGGCATAACAAGGGTCGGTATTGATCACCATTTCATAAATTTTTGAAAGGCCATATTCATAAGATTTAGAAAGTTGTTCATATTCCATGCCAAATTTCCAATGTGGATATCTTACGGGAAAACCGCCGTAAGATGCAAATTGACTGATTTGATCGTAATTAATTAATTCAAAAACTGTTTCAAAACAGTCTAGACCACAGTTCTTTGCCACTTGCTGGATTTTTTTTCTTTCGGCTTCTAGTTCTAAAGTTAAATTAGCCATGCTATTTACCTTTTCCTAAGAAATCTTTGATTGAATCTAAAATTTTATCACGCGATTCGATTTGGCTTAAAGTCATATTTTCGTTATCCGCAAATTCTTTTTGTAAATCTTTTAGAAATTGTCCTGACCCGTATTTACTTTCAACCTGACCATAAGAAAAAACATTAACCCGCGGTAAAAAATAATCTCTGATCAAATCTACGCATAGTCGTGTATCTTCACCGCTCCAGTTGTCACCATCACTAAAATGAAAAGGATAAATATTCCATTCGTTCACGGGGTAGTCTTCTTCAATAATTTGTTGGGCCAATTTATATGCTGAACTAATTAATGTTCCGCCAGATTCGCTAGTTTTAAAAAAAGTTTCTTCATCGACTTCTTTAGCGGCAGCATCGTGAATAATAAAACGGGTATCTAAACCCTTGTAATGTTTTTTTAGCCATGTGTTAATCCAAAAAGATTCAAGCCTTACGATTTCTTTTTGTTCATCACCCATTGATCCAGACACATCCATCATATAAATTACAACAGCTTTAGTGTGTGGTTTCTGGGTTTTTTTGACTGTGCGATATTGGTAATCACTACGAATAGGAACAATCACAGGATCTAGTGGATTATAAATTCCTGAAGAAATATATCTGGCTAATGCTTTTTTATAAGTTTGTTTAAATTTTCGTAGACCTTCGGGGCCCACTGGTGCAATACCAGAATAACGATTTTTTTCTGTCATCAGTTGATGACTGCCTTTTGGTAAAATACGCGGAAGTTCTAATTTTTCACCTAAAATGTCTGCTAATTCTTCTAGCGAAATTTCAACTTCAACTAAATGCTCACCAGGGGATTCGCCGGCTTCGCCTTTTCCTTGGCCCTTTTGGCCTTGACCCGGTTGACCAGAGGCCTGGCCGTCGCCGTCGC
>JANOOI010000235.1:0-5973 GCA_031421235.1 Bdellovibrio sp. | reverse complement strand
TATAGATTTAAAAGCGGTAACTCAACTGGATTTAGAAACGAAGACCTTTTTGCGTGTCATTGCTGATAGCTTAATAGAGTTAAAGATTTGATTCTAGAACTTGTTCATTTTAGGTTTTGGATTTTCAAACAATACCTAAACTTTATAAATATAGTTTAATTTAGATTCAAAAAAAATCGCGATGCTTTTTAAGTCATCGCGATTAAGCTTTTATTCGTAAAAGATTTGAGCTTTATGGAATTTGGTTATTCAACCTCAGATCCTAATTTGTTACCTTGTTCAGTCATGTATTTTCTCAATTCCAAGACTTTTTCCTCAGAAGAACCGCAGACCATTCCTCCGTATTGGATTGAGTCGTCACCTTCAGATCTTAAATAATTAAGGGCAACGTACGCCGCAGAATTATCAGCCACAATTGTTTCAGCCTGTGGAATATTTTTTCTTAGTCGAGAGGATTGAACTCTTACCGTTCTAAAATTGTAATCATCAATAAGAACTTTAACAACAGTCTCGTCATTTTGATCAATAACCTGTTCTCCACGGCTCAATTTAAATTTTTTAATCTCAACTGGTGACATACCTATTTCACAGTAGATATCCAAAGCTGAGGCATTCAGTGCACCAAAGATTAACGCTGACATGATAACTATCTTTTTCATTTTTTATCCTTTTTGTTATTAGTGTTGATTTACGTTGATGTGCTAGCTGGATAGAGTTCTATTTCTGGTCCACGAAGCAAGTATAGTCTTCTTCTGAGATATCACTTACATCTTTAACAGCTGCAAAATTTTTATGGTCACGCGTACATGACATGTTTTTTTCAGTTAGTGAATCCCAACCTAACGAGCTTTCAAATGACGAGTTTGACTTTTCTAACTTCAAATACAAACTTTTTGCACAGGCGCCACTCATTTCGATCACTTTATTTTTCGAATAATCTTGAATAGTCACTTTACAATCAGTTCCGTTATTTGATGCAAATACCGTCGAAGTCATTAATAAACCCAAAATAATTACCACTTTTTTCATAAGATTTCCTCGCTTTTCAAGATATATCAGCGAAAAACGTTCCAGCTGCAAAAAGCATTTAAATAGAATTAAGCAGAAAAGTTGATCAAACTATTTACAATGAGTCCCTAATTGTCATAATGAACAGTTTTTTTATTCAATTTTGCTAACGCTAAAAATTTATACTAGTGACAAAATAACTTTCTGAACTCAAAATTGTACTATGAAGTCTTTTCTTCGAGTCATATCACTGCTCTATTTTTTCGGGGCTGTCTTACATCTCATGGATGTTCTAAATCTAAGGTTAAACTTTTCTTCGATGGATTTCGGATGGAAGATCTGGATTATATATTTACTTATTGGCGACTCTATCACAGCCGTTTTACTATGGAGACAATTACCGTTAGGACATCTGTCATTTTTATTAATAAGTATTTCACAACTTATAGCCTATGTTTTCTTTAAAGCCTATTTTGGAAATCAGGCTATGCTTATAGCTTTTCATGTAACATGCTTAGCTCTGTACGCTTTTCTTAAATTTAGTAAGAAAAGTGAGAATTAATAATTCTTTACTGACAAAAATCTATGTCACCAGAAAATATGCCTACTTTTTTAAATCTTTACTCATAATCACAGATCGATAATTCGTAGTATCCCACTGCGTGTGTGCAACAATCTGATATCCCCGTTTTTTATACATTCGAATCAAATCATGAGCATGCTCAGAAGTATCCAGAGCAAGCTCGGTAGCACCAACATCTGCAGCTCTTTTTTCTAAATAATCCATGACTGCCGATCCAAGGCCTTTGCCCTGCGTGGATGGATGAATGGCGAATTGTCCAAACGAGTACACACCACGTCGTTTGTAATATTCACAAGAGCCCACAGGATTTTCTGCACTTAGTGTAACTGTTCCAATTAATTGTTCGCAATCAAAAACCAAATAAGATTCGCCTTCTTTAAGACGCTCAAGTGTTTTTGCTGCTAACTGATAAGCCGCCCCGTACTTCAATCCTTGGGCTGCCAACGGTGCATAGGCTGCGTGAAGAAGCTCTGTCAGAGGATCTACTAAATGTAAATGCTTGGCCTCATCGAAAAGTTCAAGCCTAGCTTCGCTATTTAGTTTCATAACATTATTGGACGCTTTATCGAACTTGAAAATTTAAAGTTTGCTTCTTACCATCACGTTCGATAACAACTGTTTTAACGGAATTGCTTTTCAGCTTATTGAATAACTCCATTGAATCACTTACGGAAGTGACATCCTTCCCGTCATAAGACAAAATTCGATCTCCAGCTTTTATACCTAATTTTTCAAATGTTGATCCCGGCGTCACGTTGCTCACAGAGTACCCAACTGGCGAAGCTCCGAAACTGAATGGACCATTTAAAAGAAAAGACAATGCAAAAAAACATGCTAACATTTTCATAAAAACTCCTTTTTTATATAATTCTAAAAAAGTTTAAGTCGAAATGTCTTGAGCTGTCTAGTTTGAAAATCTCATCAAACCTATAAACGCCTAAAATCGCACTGACTTCCTGATTTTTCCTGAAACTGGCTACAAGCGCTCAATTTGAAAGTTACTAATTCCACCGTTAAATCCGAAATTCGTCTTTAATAAACTGAACTGCAAGCCAGTTCTCAAGGTATAGCTATTGCTCAACGCTTGTGTGTATCGAGGAGATTGACAAATGATATACACTTGCGTAAGGTATATAGTATGAGTAGCGCAAAACTGATTTATGATCAGAGGTTGCGTTTCTTAGATGGGCGTTTTGAGACTCGCATTAAAGCGTATGAAGTCACTAAAAGCAAAAAGTTTCCTGATGGAGTGAAGCTGAGCTGCGTACTTTTAGATTTGGAAGAAAAGATACCACGATTGCTTTTAGATAACCACGAGCCCTATGGCTATCATCTTCACACGAAGATGCCTTACGATCAAAAACATCGGGTTCCAATTAAAGTTGAAACGGTCGAACAAGCTATTGAATACTTCATAACCGAGGTTAGAAAGGTGATTAAAAATGAAAACTAAAAAAGAAATGATTATAGGTTTTAAATCGCTTGATGACTTAGGGAAAGAAGCCATAAGGGCTATCAAAACTAAAGTCCCAAAAATCCAGCCAGAGAATGTTATTTATTTTGATAACTGGACTTCATTTCGCGGATTCATGACTCTTCAAAAACTGGAAATCTTAACAATGGTTTCTAGTCTAGAACCAAATTCAATTTATGAATTGACTCAGCTTCTTGAACGAAGCCTTGCAGCTGTCCAGAAAGATTGCGAAGCCCTTGCACATGCAGGATTTATTAGCCTTGAAAAAAAGAAAACAGGACGCAGCCAAGTGGTACCACGATTGAAGTTCAACTATGATAAGATTGTCGTTCAACTTGCAGTAAATCCGTATATATTATCATTCAAGACTGCGGCTTAATTCAATCAAACCCTCTGGCCCCCCGCTTGCTCTAACTAAGCATGTGGAACTGAACAAAATAGCCAATCATATTTTTAACTCTCTAAACATCCCTGCTTTATTTAAAACGGGTTTTATTTACTTTATAAGTTTTTGTCTCATTCTGACACAAAACACAGTTTCAGCGAACGATCAAAACAGCAGAAATAGTCATTTACCTGTCAAAGCTTACAACAACCAAAAAGAATTTAATTATGAAATCTATAATACAGATTCTAACTTATCCGATCAAATCCGTGGGTCAGTTTCAACTGTAGAAACTAATTCCCCGATCCAGGTTCGCAGTGTTTTTAACGATATTGAAAAAGATATAATGAGTATCCATCAAAATGCAGACATTCATTTTGTAAACATTGAAAAAGACAAAAAAAGCGTTCTAAAAAATCTCAGCTCAATTAAGCAAAAAATTTTAGATTATGAAAAAGGCTATGCCCAAAGAAACGCAGAAAACTATAGAATTACATTTAGTTTAGTGAAATTTGTCATGAGCGGCGGCGGCCTTGTCGTTTCACTGGTTATTTCAGATTTACCGGCAGCCACATTAAACACGTTTAATTTAGGCATGGCTTTTTTAACTGCGGGTTCGATATCGGGAATTGTTATGTTGCATAACCAGCAACTAGGATCTTGGCTAGTCAAGCAGACAAAAACTTTAAACTGGATTAAAGATAAAGTAAAAAATAAATCAATCGAAGTATTAAATCAGAAAATCTTTATTAAAGAAATTGCTGACCAAGTCAGTGCCTATAGCCGCTGGTATTTATTAGAATTTAGTTTTATCCACACAGTACAATTAGTTAACTTCATGACAGGAATTTCACCCGAATATGGTTTAGCAAAAATTATTGAATACAGCTTATTAGCAACGGCTGCAATTCCCACACAAGGCAGCTGGGAAGCAAGCTTCGTGTTAAAAAGAAATCGCGAAGTCGAAGATAATATTTTAAACAGCAATTATTCTAAATATAAAATGGACAGATCGTCTTTAATTATTTCATCGATATCGACAGCGATGATCTTAGCCCATGCAAACGGCATCGACACAACTTACGGTTTGGTGACTATGGGATTATTAGGCGTCGTTAATTTGATGAACGAAGCCCGCAAATCCCAACCTTTTTGTCATAAATTGTTTAAATAGCTCTAGGCCTTTACTTTTTTCATCTTATACAGCATGTACGCGTGAAAAAATAATGCAATCGCCCATTTCACCCAGATAGCTGTGGCCCCGTGATGATAAGCATAGATACCGGTTGTAACCGAAGTAAAAACACCCAAACTATGTAAATGTATTCTTTGCGGCATCACGATCGAAACTAAGAACGTCAATGTCGATATCCAGCCAATGGTTTCAATAATGATTGTATTCATATTTATTTCACTAATTTCTTTTTAATTTGATTCAAGCTCTCGAGCGAAGCGCGTACTTTGAGGGTCACACCTTTTTCGTTGTAGGCTTCGCCTAAGACGCGCATTTTAGATCTGATTTCGCCGATCACACCTTGAACCGTGTAGGCAATAAAAATATCTTCATCGACCATATCATTTTCAAAGTAGCTTAAGATTTTTTCACGTAAGCTTTTAAGATCGTCTTTATCCCTGGTTGATAACATGATGGCTTCTGGATATTCCGTTTTTAAATCAATGATCTGTTGTTCATTAAGACGATCCCGTTTGTTTAAAATTAATAAACTAGGTACATCGTTCGCACCCACTTCATGAAGTACAGTTTTTGTGACCTCTAATTGTGATCTAAACGACGGATCTGAAGCGTCCACGACAAAAAGTAGTAAGGAGGCATGTAAAGCTTCATCTAATGTCGATTTAAAACTGGCCACTAAATCATGGGGAAGTTTTTTAATAAATCCCACCGTATCAGATAACAAAATTTTAGGTCTTGTTTCAGGATGCATAGGTCTAATTGTTGTATCAAGTGTTGCGAAAAGCTTATCAGCAATAAGAACTTCACTGCCCGTCATGGCCCGCATCAGTGATGATTTACCCGCGTTCGTGTAACCCACAAGGGCCACAGATATTTCTTGTTCGCGTCTAGCCCTGCGAACTTGGTGCTCGTTACCGATTGATTCTAATTCGGTTTTCAATTCTTTGATGCGGTCTCTGATTTTTCGTTTATCTAATTCTAGACTGCTTTCGCCTGAGCCTTTACCACCGACTCCGCCACCACCACGGTCTTCTCCGCCGCCCGTTTCACGAAGCCTTGGTGCTACGTAAGTTAATCTTGCGATTTCAACCTGAAGCCTTGCTGCTTTTGTTTTAGCATGACGACTAAAAATTTCGATAATCACACCGGTGCGATCAAGTACAGTTACACCAGTCGCACTTTCTAAATTACGCAATTGTGATGGTGACATTTCAGTATCCACAATCACTATTTGGGCCGAGCCCTTTTGTTCTTCAGTCAAAAGCCCTGTGCTAGCATCTACTTCCTCGCCTGAGTCAGAATCTTCTTCATCAGTTTTTTGCCACTTC
>JANOOI010000234.1:0-3611 GCA_031421235.1 Bdellovibrio sp. | reverse complement strand
GTCGTCGTTACATCATACACAACTGCACCTTCTAAAGAAACAGTTCGACGTATTCCATCACTTGTATATGTCACTGTTTTTGGGTTAGTCCCTTGAGTCCACGACATTTCTTGTCCGTTTGTGCCTGTCTTACTTACTCCTAAAGATGCAGCCCCTCTTGTCACAGTGAAGTTTGGATTACGGCGAACAATATTCGCACCACCAACTTCAGCGCAAGTGTTACCAGAGTTTGGCCATGTCATAGTCACGTTACCCGTAAAAGTAGCTGCACCAAGTGTGCAACCACCAAAAGTTCGTGTTGTCGCGTTACTTGAGCAAGCTGAATACGCTTGTCCGAAACAAGATGCCGCTTGTGCTGCAGGTATAAATTTTCGAACCACTGCCGAACTTAATGGTTCAGGAGAGATTTTTTCTAAAAACAACAATTCATTATTTAAAAGTGATTGATCCTGAGCTTGATCTACATTGAGTACAGAACCTGTTGACCCATATGACTCATCGATTGAGGCCATCAGTTCACCAACTTGGTTAGCTAATTCAGTGCTGGTTGCAAAGCTAGTGACCTCTTCTTGTGAACCACAACCAACGATGAACAAAACACACGCTACTAAGATAAAATATTTTTTTAGCATAAATCCCCCACACTTAATCTGCTTTACGATATTTAAAACACGGGGAAGTGACAAGCTTTTTTCAGGAATTAGGGCTATTTTAAGTTGGCCTGAGGCCCTATTGTGCTTTATAATTCATTCTGTGGTTATATTACATATTTTGTCGCAAAATCATCTGACTGGATCTGAAGTCTACGCAAGTTCACTGATCGATTGGCAAATCGAAAACCATCATAAAGTTTATCAAATTTCTAACGGGTTTTACTACCCAACGCGCGCTGAAACTTTGACTTTGCCCGTTGAAACCAAAACAAAAAAAGAATTTAAAAACAGTCAGCAGCAATTAGTTGATTTTATTTTAAAAAATAAAATTCAAGTGATTCATTCTCATTCAAGGGCCGCCGCTAAATTAGCCCATGCCGCAGGCTGCAAAACCAAAGTCGCCCATGTCAGCACTCTCCATGGCAGGCAGCACCCGTCATGGTCTAAAAAATTATTTAATATTTATGGTCAATACCAAGTGGCTATTTGCGAAAATGTTAAAAATCAGTTGGTTAACGAATTTAAGTATAATTCACTCAAAATTAAAATTATTCGTAATGGTATTGATCCATCAATATTTAATTACAAACCTTTAAAGACAACTCGTTCTGAAAAAATTAAAATTGCAATCATAGGTCGCGCTACTGGCCCAAAAAAAAACCGCACTGAAGTTTTTGTAACTGAGTTTTCAAAATTATTAATCCAGAAAAATATTCAATTTGAATTTCATTTGATTGGCGCACAAAAGACTGATTTAAATCCAGCACTTCAACAAAATATTATATTCACACCGCATTTGAAATTAAATTCAGATGTTTTGCATAGTTATGATCTTGTAGTGGGGGCAGGCCGCGTCTGCATGGAAGCCTTGCTATCTGGTGTTTCAACAATTGCTTACGGTGAATCAAGCTACGAAGGTCTAATTACTGTTAATAATATTGATCAAGTTTTGAAATCAAATTTTGGTGATATAGGGGTTGGAAGCTTTGAACAACAAGGTTTCGATCATAGCAAAGCTGAAAATGACTTAATGACTATTTTATCGAGGCAGCAAAACGCTCATTCAACTGAATTAAAAAAATTATCAGAATTAAGTTTAAAATTATTTTCGGTTAATGGAATTGCCCAGAAAATTTATACAGTTTACCGTTCAGCGATTTTAAGTCTTCACTGTCCAAACTGGATACCAATTCTTATGTATCATAAGATTCCAAAATCAGAATTAAATTCTCCGCATAAGATTTTTGTCACAGAAAAAAATTTTGATAAACATCTTGAGTATTTCTCAAAATGGGGTTTGCAAACACTGACATTGAATGATTTAGCTAATTACAGCCATGGAAAAATTGATTTTAAAAATTTTCCTAAAAATCCTTTAATTCTAACATTTGATGATGGTTATAAAGATAATCTTGAAAATGCTAATCCCATATTAAAAAAATATAATTCCAAGGCCCAGTTGTTTTTACTAGCTGATGACAAAGTTAAACATAACCAGTGGGATGAAAAAAACATTCACCAAGGTGATCTGATCGTGTCAGGGATAGACAGGCAAAAATGGCTACACAGTCAATTTGAAATCGGTAGCCATGGCATCAGTCATGAACGAATCACCCAGATGTCTGAATCTATGGCTATAAACGAATTATCGACATCAAAAAAATTATTGGAATCCGAATTTAAAAAAACAGTGTCTGTGTATGCTTACACTTACGGTGATACCAATTCAGAAAGTGCAACCCTAGCAGAAGCTGCAGGCTACGATTTAGCTGTTAACACCGATACCGGTGCAGTCAGCACAGCAGATGATCTTTATCAAATTTTTAGAGTTAACATATTCCCTGATGAAACTTATTTTAGTCTTTGGAAAAAAACATCATCATGGTACCGAAAATATTATTTTTGGAAACGTAAAAAATAGTTTTTTAGGATTAGCTAAGTCTTTGTACCACTTGCACAACAATGACTGCTAACGTGTACGCAATCAAGTTACTTCCCACTAATTGAATGATGGCCCATTTCCAACCGCCGGATTCTTTTTTCAAAACACCAACCGTTGATAAACACTGAGTCGCGATCACAAAGAAAATCAACACACCTAACACAGAGGCCAAAGTAAATATTTTAGTGCCATCTGCAAAAGTGATTTGCGCCATTTTTTCTAATAATGGTGTTTGATTATCATCATCGATTTCACCAGCTTGTAATGACAAAGCTAGACTTGATACAAAAACTTCCCGCGCAGCAAATGAAGCTAATAATGCAAAACCTACGCGACCGTCTAAACCCATTGGTTTAAAAACAGGTTCTATAGCATTTGCCACTTGCATGGCATAAGTTGTTTTAATGTCACCTTCAATATCAGATTTCGGAAATGTTGTTGCCACCCAAAGTATAATCGCAAGTACAGCAATAATAGGCCCTGCTTTTTTAACAAAAGATTTTGATTTTTCAATTGATTGGGTCAGAATGTTCTTCAATCTTGGCCTACGATAAAGTGGCAGATCCATTGCTAAAGTCGATTTTTCGTTAGCTTGTATCCCGCCTACTAAATGGCTTGATAGAACTTTTGATAATCCAGCTGAAGCCAGAACACCAACAACAATGGATGTTAAATAAAGTGCTGCCATGGCAAAACCAGCCAGCAGCGGACTTTTATCAGAAAATAAAAAACCAATCATTAAACCATAAACAGGAATGCGCGCTGAGCAGCTCATGAAAGGGATAATCATCTGAGCTATAAGGCGTTCTTTTTTAGATGTGATATTTCTTGTCGCCATCAGTGCTGGCACGGCACAGGCAAATCCCGATAACAAAGGCACAAAAGATCTTCCGCCTAAACCAATTTTTCGAAAAGGTCCGTCAACTAAAACGGCGACTCGGGATAAATAACCCGTGCTTTCAAAAAGGCCTATTCCAAAAAATAAAATAAAAATTTGTGGAATAAAAATAACAACT
>JANOOI010000233.1:0-13362 GCA_031421235.1 Bdellovibrio sp. | reverse complement strand
ACTAATTTTAAATTTATTGTTAAATCAGAACTAGACAAGTCATCTTTAAAAAGCTTTTTACCGTTCATTCTTAAAAAAGATATCATCAAAGCCAGTTAATGAAAATTCGAAGCTATGGACTTATTTTAACATGTCTGCTGCTTGTCTTAGGAAGCGTGCTAGGTTACATCCAAGTGAAGGACCCTGCAGTTAAAATATCCTTACTAACCAGAACTAATAATCAAATTTATGACGGATTCTTTAAAAATAAAAAAAATGATGATTCATATTTAAATAAAAGTGATTCAGTTTTGATAGCTATTGATGAAGAATCCGTTCAAGAACTTGGCAGGTGGCCCTGGAGTCGCGAAGTCATTAACCAGATTACTATAAATGCACTAGCTAGTGGAATCAAGACCATTGGATTTGATATTATTTTTTCAGAATCTGAAAATGAAAAAGTCGACGCTAAATTTGCAAAAACAGTCGAACAAAATAATTCAAAAATTGTGTTGGGCACATTTGGAAATGAAAATATTACGAATTCCCTAGCCTATCAAGATTACTGCTACACGGAAGCTTTTCTTTTTAATAAAGGCCATGATATTATAAGTGTTTTAGATCAAAAGGTTGTTACAGATGATAATGATGATTCGCTTTCTGAAAAACAACTCGAAGAAAATAATCAATTTGAACAACTTGATTTTAGTAGTTCTTTAAATAAAAAATTTAATATCATTAAAGACTCCATCAAAGATGACTACAAAAAAGAAATGCGAATAAAAGATCTCAATACGATTAGCTCGTACCAAGAAAACAGACTTAATACTTTAGTTAACTACGCAGTCTACAACTATTGCTCTTCTTGGCTGACAAGAAGTGATCAATTTTTAATCGACAATATAACCAGTGCATCTCAAATATTAGAAGGCATTGATAAGTATAAAAACCTATCTGAGCTAGATAGAATCTCCGCATTTAAAAAAGATATCCCTAATCTACTCATCAGACATTATTCATCTTGGATTCCAAATACTGAAGTCATACAAAAAAGTGCAATTTATACAGCAAGCTTTAATTCTGAACCGGATATGGCTGATGGTGTTGTTAGAAATTACCCATTGGTCTACCGCGCAGGCAATCGAACCAATACAAGCTATATTCCGTCACTGGCTTTACAAAGTTTTTTAACCGCTAATAATTATCAAGCCTATTTTAAATTGGAAAAAATTAAAGACACTAAAGCTATAGGTTATTTAAATATCATTAGCATCGATTCACAGAAAGTTTTACATTCTGTTCCTCTTGATGAAAACGGTCTAATAAAAGTTAACTATTACGGGAGTACAAATAGCTTACCCTACATTTCAGCAAGAGATCTGTATAACAACCCTGAAAAAATTAATGTTAAAATGAACGGCAAACCTTTTGAAGTTAAACGCTTAGACTACTTGAAAAACAAAACAGCAATCTTTGGCGCCACAGCTACCGCTATTTACGATTTAAGAAATACTCCAGTTAATGTCAACTTTCCTGGACCAGAAATGCATTTATCAGTTCTAGAAAACTTTTTTAAGAATAACTTCATGCAAACGTCTGAAAATGATTTTCTATTTTATACTATTGGATTGTTAGTTGCAGTTATCTTACTTACAATAATGTTTCTTTATTCAAACTTACTTGTGGCTTCAAGCTTATTTGCTATCCTTAATATTATTATCTACTTTGTCGCTGAATACTACTTCAAACAAAATATTCAATTTACATTACTCTCAACATTATTTTTAAATACTGCGATCACTTATTTTCTGTATTTAGTTTATATTTATTTCTTCGAAACCCGAAAATCGCAAGAAATTAAAAATACATTTTCTAAATACGTATCAAAAGAAATCGTGAACGAAATCTTAAAAAATCAAGATAACTTACAACTTAAAGGTCAAAAATTGAATATGACAGTTTTCTTTTCTGATATTCGCAGCTTTACCGATTTTTCAGAGAAAATGGATCCCCAAGAATTATCCTTACTACTAAATAAATATCTTACTCCGATGTCTGAAGCTATTTTTGAAACCCAAGGAACCATAGATAAATTTATGGGTGATGCGATCATGGCCCTATTTGGTGCCCCGATTAATTACCCCGATCATCCGCAAAAGGCCTGTAAAGCTGCTCTGAAATGCTTAAGTCATTTGGGGAAACTAAACACTGACTTTGCTAAACGCGGCTGGCCTGAAATAAAAATAGGTATCGGTTTAAACACAGGCTACATGGTGGCTGGAAATATCGGTTCAGATCAAATTCAAAGTTATACGGTTATCGGCGATGAGGTTAATTTGGCTTCACGCTTAGAAGGTTTAACAAAAAACTATGATGCTAAAATTCTTATCTCTGAATCGACTTACAATGCCGTAAAAAATGAATATGTGGCTCAAGAAGCTGACTTAGTGCGTGTTAAAGGGAAAACAAAGCCTGTTAGAATATACGTTTTGCTTGACGAAAAAGATCAGTTTAAAGATTTTAGCTTCTTAGAGCGTTATCATGTGGCCTTAAAGCTATTTCAAGATAAAAATTTTACTCAAGCTCGTTTGGAATTCGAAACACTATTAAAGGAAAAACCATCAGATAATTTTCTATGTGAACTGTATTTAAAAAGATCTACTGAGCTAATTAATGAACCACCCCTTTCTAGTTGGGATGGTGTTTGTGAATATAAAACTAAATAATTGTTAGCTAAAACTGAGTCACGTAGAACATTTGTAAACCAACTGTGTAATCAGAATACTCATACTCTTCCACAATTGATTTTGTTTTCGAATAGCTCAACATTCCCGTTAGTGATAGTCTTTCAGTTAAATCAGCTGCTAGCGAATACGTAGCCCCATAATTTGAATCAGTTCGATCAGGTACTGATTTAATATAATCTGACTTATAGTAGCTTAACTTAATTGCCTCATTCATCGTTCCGAACTGAGGCTTTGAATAGCCCACTGTTGCATAAAGCTTTCTATATTTAGCGTTGTTACCTTTGGCTTCATTAACTAAGAATCCTAAATCACCGGATAGCATATGATTTTTCAGATTAGGTAAATAGCTTCTCATGCCGATTGCCAAATCAACTTTAAGAGCCGATTGATCATCTTCTTCATCGCTAAATTCAACTTCAGACTGATCAACTCCTGTCACAAGTTTAATTGTCACTGAATTTACTGCACTTAAATTGTAATTTAAATTTTCTTTTAGAAAAATAGTTTGAATCGCTAATTTACGACGTTCATTGCCGTTCGGTAGAAAAAATAACCCTGCATTTACAGAAACGTCATTATTCCCGTCTTTAAAACGTATTTTGTAAGGCACAGAGACTAAAAACTGAGTCGCATCTACAGATTTAAGATAATCACTTTCTTCAAATTTTGAAGTGTACGTTAAATTGTCTGATAAGAATATTATAGGCTCGACTGAACTTGTTTCATCTGCATAGACCTTGTACGATCCAAAAACTGCCACATTTAAGACATTACCTTTTAAGCTACGGTCATCATTTTCTTTAATGCTAAGTACATTTGTGTCGTACATGTAGCTTAAACCAAATCCCAATGTATACTTTAGTTTATTTTTTTCAGCTTGAGCTTGGGCTTGTAGCACTTTTTCGATTAGTTTTTCCACCTGGGCATCATGCTTGGGGTCAGTCGACGTATCTAATGATAATTCAAGACTGTTAACTGATTTTTCATATTCTTTACGAATATACTGACACAAACCAAGATACAGATAGGCTTTGGAAACTTTAGAAGACGTCTCAGATTTTGTGACCTCATCTAAAACTTTTACCGCTTGTTCACAATTTTGAGTCTTATAATAATTTAAGCCCATTAAGTAATATATATCCGATTTATCTTCAGTTTCGGCAGTTAATTTTTTAAGAACTGCTAAAGATGATTCAAACTGACCCGACTTATAAAATCTTTCAGCACGGGACATTGTCGTTTCGATTTGGGCCTCTAATTGAACAGCAACTGTGAATGTAAATCCTAAAATCAATCCGTAGATGTAGCTTATTTTTAGCATATATTTAATACATTCACTTTCGTATTTTACTGTTGTGGATTAACTATGACTTTGGCTGGTGTTTTATCAATAATTCCTGGCAATGCATTATTCAAAGTTGTATCAGCAGAATCATTTTTAATTTCTTCAATGACACTTTTTAGCTCGTCCTGAGGTGCTGTACTTGTTGACGGCTGCGGTGGCGGTGGTGCTCCGCTAGGTGCTAAACCGGTAGTTGGCTCTTTACGTACTGTAGTTTCGTTTTCTACTTTATTAAGCTCAACTGGATTTAGGCGTGTCGGTGTTGCTGGTGGCGCTCCTGCTTCTTGATTCTGCGAAGTTTCACCTTTTTTAACAACGACTGGTTCTGTTAATTTATTTGATTTAGCGTCTAGCCCTTGAAAAGCCACTTCACCTTTTAAGGTCACGATTTCAGTTTTATTAGTCAATCGATCAAAGCTTGTAATGAATTGTGTACCACGTACACCTGCTACAGCAGTGGGCGTTTTAACTTCAAATCTATTTTTTTCATTATCATATTTTTGCTCAACGTTGTTTCTAACTTTACCTTGCATAAGACTGAGTCTTACATTTTTTTCTTTTTCATTGTTAATATACTGATCGATGCGCAGTTTAGTTTCTGGTAATACATTAATAATATTTCTATCGCTCATGACTATTTTAGCCCGTGAATCTTTGCCAGTTATAATAGTATCTTCCGGAAACACTTTTGAACTGATTTTAGCATCAGTCGATGTGTCATCCTTTTTTAAAATTTTTACACTTCCTTTGACGACCATCAAAACACCGAAAGATGTGGCTGCAAAAGTTGAAGAACAGAACACGAATAAACACGATATTATAAATATTTTTTTCATGACTTAGATTATGTCTATTTTCGTGTTAAATGTTTACTAGACAAATAACTAGAATTTTAACCGACTGTCATATTGATAAGATTTTAACAGCAGCCTAGACTTAAAAATTTCTATAAATACGCCGATAAAGTAAAATCTATGAAGTTTTGGATTATATTAGACAGCTTAACTAAAATTCAGTCACAGCCATTATCGCTCGATAAGCTTCAGTCAACTATTCAAAGAATGACTGAAAAAGATATGACTCGTTATTATATCTGGACTGAAGGCTGGCGAAACTGGCAGTCACTACAAGAATTTTTGAATAGTGATAACAGAAAAATTATTTTTCCTAATAAAAATAGAAAAGATCAAAAGGAAGAAACTAAAGAAAAATCGATCACTAAATCAATGACCAATATAACACATGAAACAGACACCCAAACATCATATAAAGTGGTTGATCAAGATTTTGATGGAAGCTTTTTAACAAATGAAGTCTTAATTAATAAAGCTGTTGATCTTAATTTCAAAAAACTTGTTCAACATTACAATCGTCGTGCTGAACGCCATGCTTTTAAAATTGAAGTTTTATTAATTAATCAAAAAGGGAAATCATTCAGAAGCTATTCTAAAAATATATCTTTGACTGGTACACTTTTAGAAGATCATGTGCCTTTTGATTTTTATGGCAATGTTTTCGATCTGGTTGTTGTTCATAAAAAATCATCTGATCCGATGATTTCACGCGTGCAACTAAAAGCTGAGGCCGTTGGTGACGGAATCACTCAGCGTATTCGATTCGTTCAACAGTCAGAAGACCAAAAAAGCAAACTGACATTGTTATTAAATGATTACATTCAGCAGCAACCTAAACTGAAAAAGACATCTTAAAACATAGTAGCTACTTACTGTTCTGTTCAGCAAAAATTTCTTTTATTCTTGTTTTTAATTTATCTATATCAAAAGGCTTTTTGATATAGTCAGAGGCGCCTACTTCGCGGGCTTTTTGCAAATCTTCATCTGTTGATTGACCCGAAAGAAACACCAGTGGAATTTTTTTAAGATCACGATGCTCTTTGATCATCTGAGCTAATTCAAAGCCATTAATCCACGGAAGTCCAACGTCCATAATGATAAAATGGATTTCGTGATCTTCGTCCAAAATAGATGTTAGCTCTGCTGAATCAGCTGCTAGCTTAACTTGATATCCATCTGATTCTAAAATTCTTTTTAATGAATTTCTTTGCGTTTCTTCATCTTCAATAACAAGAATTGTTGTCGGTTGAATTTTATTTTTAGCGTCTCTGAATTGATCTAAAGCCACGACGTCTTGACCAGCAATTCTTTGTTTCGTTAATTTTTCAATTTTTCGAATAAGATCTGAAGTGCTTAATTTTTTAGTCATTGTGTCCTTAGCTTCTTAATTTATATTTAATGGCTACCTTGAGCCTCAAGCCATCGTTCACAATCGATAGCAGCCATACACCCAGTTCCTGCAGCAGTGATCGCTTGTCTGTAAATAGGATCTTGAACATCACCCGAAGCAAATACACCTTCTTTATTAGTATAAGTTGTACCTGGTTTGGTTTTAATATATCCCACATCATTTAAATCAAGCTGTCCATTAAATACTTTTGTATTGGGCTGATGACCAATAGCAATGAATAAACCCTGCAAATTTTTAGTCATCACTTCTCCAGTTTTTGTCGATTTAATTTTAATAGCATTCATCGACTTGCCATCTCCTAAAACTTCTTCAACGGCTGAATTCATGATAAATTCAATCTTCGGATTGTTTCTTGCACGATCAACCATGATTTTAGAGGCCTTAAAATTTTCATTTCTGTGGATAACAAAAACTTTACTCGCAAAACGAGTTAAAAAATTTGCTTCTTCCATAGCTGTATCACCACCACCAACGACAGCGACTTCAACGTTTTTAAAAAAGGCTCCGTCACAAGTGGCACATGCTGAAACACCGCGGCTCATGTATTGTTTTTCGCTCGGCAATCCTAAATACTTTGCGCTAGCTCCCGTAGAAATAATAATTGATTTTGCTAAATGAACTTGATCGCCAACAAACACTTTGTACGGTCTTTCAGAAAAGTCAATTTTAGTTACATTTCGTGTGAGGAAGCGGGTACCAAATCTTTCAGCTTGTTTTCTCATGACTGCAATCAGATCTGGGCCAGTTACGCCATGTTCGAAACCAGGATAATTTTCAACATCAGTTGTAATCATTAGTTGTCCGCCAGCTTCTTCGCCTTCGATCATCAAAGGTTTTAAATTTGCTCGAGCACTATAAACAGCAGCTGTTAAGCCCGCAGGGCCAGAACCTACAATAATTACATTTTCAATATTTTGATTCGACATAAAAAACCTCTTTAATCTTATAAGTAGTTATAACTTAATCTATTTGGATGGAAACAACTAACGCTTATTGTTTTAATCTATGGTTTAATCAGACTTAAATATAATTCACTCGCCACTTTTTCGGGCTTTTCAGCTTTGTTCTGTGCCCTGGGCCAGCTGTGCGCTGGTAGCAAATCAGTTTCCATATAACCTGGTGAAAAAAGGTGTAATTTAAATGCTGTTTTATTTTCTATTTGGATCGTAGATACAAGGCCTTTTAAGGCATGCTTAGCTGCACAATAGCTGGCAGCCTGTGGGTCTGCATTTGATTCAGCCACGGATGACCCAATCACAATCACTGATTTTAGACTTTTTAAATCATTCTGATTTTGAGCTAATTGGTGAATCATTTGTGCTGGTGTTAAAAAATTAATCTTTAAAGCCCATTCATGGTCCGTCCATTTTTTCGTAACAAAATCACCGTGTGGTCCGCCGCCAGCGCAGTAAATAAGATGTGTCGGTTGAAATTCAATGATTCTTGTAAATAAAGACTGATCTGTTGCCCAATGAGTTAAATCAAAACTATAAGTCGAAGTTGCACTAAGCAGATTATTTTTTTTCAAATTAATTTTACGCGAGACTAGTAAAATTTCAGAACTGGGCTCTTGCCTTTTTATTTCTTGATAGGTTGCCCAACCAAGACCTCGACTGGCGCCAAGTAAAATATATTTGTGACCTTTTACAGAAGTTGTCATAATTTATTTATATGCCAAGAATTACTATTCCTCAAAAGAATCTTTCTATTGATGCACCCACAGGAAGCCAACTGATGCAGGTTTTACTAGATCATCAGATTCCTGTGGCATCGTCATGTAAAGGTGATGGGATTTGCTCTAAATGTGCTATGACAGTTAACCCGCAAGGCAGTCACGGCCTACAAGAAATTGAAACTTTAAAAAGAAATAAAAAAGATCTGACTTTGCGTTTATCGTGTCAGATTGAAACTGATCAAGATCTGACCGTTTCTACAACCTATTGGTAGTTAATCTTTAGCTGTTAATCTTTAATGAGCCGAATATAATTAATCTCAATACCTTGTTTCACAAAGATTTTTTCAAATGTTGTCGAAAAATTATTTTCAAAATATTGATTGTTTTCTGAATATAAATTCAGTGTTTTAAATTCTGTGCGGTATTTTGATTCTTTAATTTCATCTAAAGCCCATAAAAAGTATTCCCGTGAATCAGTTTTAAATTCGATAAATGATCCTGGTCGTTGCATGTTGTAAATCCAATCTAAGATGACTTTATTGACGACACGGTTTTTAGGTTTTCTTGGCGACACCCACGGATCAGGGAAATGAATAAACATATTATTTATTTCGCTTTCGGCAAATAATAAATCTAAATTGAATGCATGATATCTACAAATGGCTGCGTTGTTACAGCCAGCTGCTTTTGCCCGACGAATCGATTGAATCAATGGTTTATATTTTAATTCTAGACCCACCAAACAGCGTTCTGGATGTTTTTGTGCGCGGTAAGCAAAATGAGTTCCGGCCCCAGTTCCAATTTCAACATCAACAGGATGATCAGCTTTCACTTTGAAAACTTTTTCTCTCCAGTGGGTTTTATTCAACGGAGCACGCTCTTCGTTAAAAGCAATATCTTTATATTCATTATCAAGCGCCAGCGTGTACTGCGTCTGAATCGGAAGTGTTCTTGTTATATTAATTTGTGGGCGTTTCATATTATTTTCTGTCATCTGTTTTAGTTTCTGTATGACGTGGTCCACTCATGATGTGTTTTTCTGTCAGTAATCTCTCATGAGTAAAAGGATGAATTCTCACGGGACACTCTTTCACTGTACAGACCCTGCAGTACTTTTGATAACAAGGGTCTGTATGAAATGCGAATTCACCGTCAAATTTATAAGATTCAACAACTTTTTTTTCATATTCATGTGAAACTTGATGAACTTTTTTTGCATCCCAAAATTCTGGGATCACAATATGAGCATCAATATGATGAAAAGATCCAGATCTGATAATTCTAACATTATGAATATCAATAATTCCTTCAACTAAGTGGGATTGAATACATTTTGCTAAAACTTTTACACTTTCAACATCGGCTTGGTCTAATAAACCACCGACATTGCGTTTAATTATTTGTACTGATTCATAGCCAAGCCATAACCCAACTAACAAACCAATTGTCGAATCAATCCACTTTAAACCTGTGTAGTGATAAATGCCTAAACCAAAAATAACCCCTGCGGTCGTTTTTACATCAGCTAGTAAATGAGCTCCGCTAGCTTTAAGGGCTTCTGAATTTTGATTTTTACCAACACGCACTAAGTAAAGTCCAACGACTCCGTTGATCACGGAAGCCAGCATAATATAAATAACACCAATATGCAGATTCTGAACTTCATGGCCTTGTACGATTGATCTGACTGATTCAAAAATAATAGCGAATGCTGCAAATAGAATGATTCCACCTTCAAATGCGGCTGAGAAATACTCTAATTTACCGTGGCCATAGGGGTGATCTTCGTCGGCTGGCTCTAAAGCATATTTTAAAACAATAATGGCTACGATGGCGGTAACCACATTAACAATAGTTTCAAGAGCGTCTGATAAAATACCTGTTGATTGAGTTTTATAAAATGCAAAGAACTTAAGCCCCAATACAACAAGGCTAACGAAAAAAGAAAAACGCGCAGCTGTTTGAGACTTTTGTATTCTTGAATGGAGTTGAACAGTCATGACAAATCTATGTCATAAAACTAAGCGACTGTCTTGTGTTTTTTATCAAATAGTTGAATGATCGAAGATTTTTCAATCTTATGCATGCGATCGAATCTTTGGTGATAAGAAATAACTTTGTTTCGGCCTTGATTTTTAGCTTCATACAAAGCGGCATCTGCACGACGAACAAGCTCTTTTGCAGGGATCACTTCTTGATTTGCATCAAAAGTTGCAAATCCAATTGAAACAGTCAATTTGATTGAATCCGGCCCACTACGAAAAGTAGTTTGTTCAATACGGTGACGTAATCTTTCACAGAAAAATTCTACCCCTGCTAGCGGAATTTCCGAAAGCACAATTAAAAATTCATCCCCACCGTAGCGTGCTGGAATATCAACTGTTCGTGTATTTTGTTTTATAATTTTACCCACTTCAGACAATACAAAACTTCCGAATAAATGATCGTGACCGTCATTTACATTTTTAAATTTATCCATATCCATCATGACTACAGTCACAGGTCGCTTAAACCTGGCGGCCCGTTCGATCTCGAATTCTAATTTTGAATACAGTGATCGTGTATTAAATAAACCGGTTAGATCATCGATCTCGATTAATTCATGTAGCTTTTGATTTGTTGAAAGAAGTTCTTCTTGTGTATCACGTAGACGCAGCTGCATGCGCACACGCGCTAAAAATTCCATCGGCACAAACGGCGATGTCATAAAATCACTAGCGCCTAAATCCAAAAACTGAGTGATCTTTTCTGTGCTTGGATTTGATGACACAATAATGACTGGTGTTTTTTGTGAAGATTCACATAAAGTGCTAACGAAATCTAAACCGCCACCATTCGAAAAATCAGGGTCAACAACAACCAACTGCGGTCTTAAATTACTAAAGGCATCAGAGGCTTCTTCGGGCGAGCTGAAGCTATGAACGTCATAGCCTTCCCAGCGTAATGGCTCTGCTAATAGCTCTAGGGTATCAGCATCCTCATCAATCACCATAACCAGTCTGTTTTTAGGATCCTTTTTCATAGATAACATATCGGAATTTTTACGATTTACAGGAGGTCTTTTAGACAGTTTTTGACTATTTTTTTGCTGAAACTAGACTTATCTAGCAAAAACAAATGAATCATTAAACGACACTTTAAAAAACACTTTCTCATTTTGAGAAATCTGACTAGTATAACCACTTATGAAACACTCCGAAATCGAATCCAAATGGCAAAAAGTCTGGGAAGAAAAAAAAGTTTACCAAGCTGATAATTCTACAAAAAAACCCAAGTACTACGCACTTGATATGTTTCCTTACCCGTCTGGGTCCGGTTTGCACATGGGTCATATTGCATCGTACACGCCAACAGATATTATTTCCCGGTATAAGCGGGCTAATGGTTTTAATGTTTTACACCCGATGGGTTACGATGCTTTTGGCTTACCCGCAGAACAATACGCGATTCAAACTGGTGTGCACCCGTCAATCACAACTGTTAAGGCCATTGAAAGTTTTCGTTCTACATTAACACGTTACGGTTTTAGTTTTGATTGGTCGCGCGCGATTTCAACATGTGAACCAGAATACTATAAATGGACACAATTTATTTTTCTTAAACTTTTTGAAAAAGGTTTAGCATATCAAAAAGAAGTTCCTGTGAACTGGTGCCCCGCTTTAAAAACTGTTTTAGCTAATGACGAAGTCATCGACGGAAAATCCGAACGCGGCGGTCATCCTGTAGTTCGCGTTCCGATGAAACAGTGGATGCTTAAAATTACTGATTATGCTGAAAGACTTTTAACCGATCTTGATCAATTAGATTGGCCTGAAAGAACTAAAGAAGCCCAAAGAAACTGGATCGGAAAATCAGTTGGTGCTCATGTTTCATTTAGTGTTAAAAATTTATCAGATGAAAAATTAGATGTTTTCACAACCCGGCCAGATACATTATTTGGCGTGAGCTTTATGGTGATCGCACCAGAGCATCCTTTGGTTAAAAAAATCACCACACAATTGCAAGCTATTAAAGTCAGTGATTATGTTGAAACGACAAAAAATAAATCAGAAATTGATCGCAAAGCTAACACAGAAAAAACTGGCGTTTTCACTGGTGGATTTGCAATTCACCCGATTACAGAAAAAGAAATTCCGATCTGGATTGCAGATTATGTCATGATGGATTACGGCACTGGTGCCATCATGGCAGTCCCCGGTCATGATGAAAGAGATTTTGTATTCGCTAAAAAATTTGATCTACCGATCTTGCGTGTTCTTGAATCAGAATCTGATTTACCTTTCACTGGTGAAGGAAATCTTTGCCAATCTGATTTTTTAAATGGTCTAACAAAAACAGCTGCAATTGATAAAATGATTCAGCATTTAGAAAATAAAAAATTAGGTTACAAACAAATCCAATATAAATTGCGTGATTGGCTTTTCAGTCGTCAGCGCTATTGGGGTGAACCGTTTCCGATTATTCACACTGCCGAAGGCCTAAAAGCTATTCCCGTAAGTGAACTTCCGGTAATTTTACCAGAAGTTGCTAATTATGAACCGTCTGATTCTGGCGAAGCTCCGTTGGCAAATAACAAAGCATGGGTTGAATACAGAAATAATGAATTCAGTGGTAAACGAGAAACCGACACAATGCCTGGTGCCGCTGGATCATCATGGTATTTTTTTCGCTATGCAGATCCAAAAAATACTGAAATGCCTTTTTCAATGGAGGCCGCAAAATATTGGCTGCCAGTGGATTTATATGTTGGTGGTGCCGAACACACTGTGGGTCATTTACTGTATTCACGATTTTGGACAAAAGTTCTTTATGATGTGGGATTATCACCGGTCACTGAGCCCTTTAAAAAGTTAGCTCATCAAGGAATGATCTTAGGACCTGATGGTGAAAAAATGTCAAAATCACGCGGCAATGTGATTCCGGCAGATGATATTGCAAAAGATTACGGTGTTGATACATTACGATGTTACGTGAGTTTTTTAGGACCGCTTGATAAAGATAAACCTTGGTCACCAACAGGCATCGACGGCGTGAAACGATTTTTAGATCGTATTTACAGATTAGTGATTTATGAACAAACTGGTCAGTGCCATGCCACAGACAATCAACCACCTATTGAAGTTGAAAAACTTGTTCATAAAACAATCAAAAAAGTCACTGATGATATTGAAAGCATGAGTTTCAATACAAGCATCAGTCAGATGATGATTTTAGTGAATGAACTTTACAAAACAGATTGTAAATCTAAAAAAGTATTGAAACCACTTTGCCAATTATTACAGCCTTTTGCGCCTCATCTAGCTGAAGAGCTTTGGCAATCGATGTCTGCTAGTAATTTAATCGTTACAGCAGAA
>JANOOI010000232.1:0-2791 GCA_031421235.1 Bdellovibrio sp. | reverse complement strand
GAGTCATAGGGCTCATAGTTGCTGGCATACCTTTTAGTATTTCAGCTGGTGTTGGGTTTATTGCACTGTCAGGCATTGCTGTTTTAAATGGAGTCGTTCTTGTCAGTTTCTTTAATGAACTTCGTGCTAAAGGAATTAAAGGCAAAGATCTTGTTAAACAGGGCGCTTTACTAAGACTTCGTCCAGTTCTTATGACAGCTTTAGTCGATATATTTGGTTTTCTACCAATGGCTTTATCAACGGGTATGGGTGCAGAAGTTCAAAGACCACTAGCAAGCGTTGTCGTCGGTGGAATCATTTCATCTACATTATTAACGCTTATTGTATTACCAACTTTATATTTATCTTTTGAAAAGCAAATTGTAAAACTAAACCATATTCCAAAGGAGGAATTATGAAATCATTAAAAATAGGATTTATCGCGGCCGCTTTATTATTTACTGTGGGTGTGTTTGCTGAAGAGATCAAAAGCTCTAAGCCAGCAGCTCAAGAACAAACAGTTTTGCCGAAAGAGAAAAAAAGCAGAAAGAAAAAAGTAGAAATGTGTGCTGAATGCGGCAAGCCTGAATCTGAATGTGAATGTGACCACGAAAAAAAAGAAGATAAAAAATAATTAGATATTAACAGCTACTTAAACATAACTAGGCTAATTTTTTAAAAAATTACTTATGATATGGGGTAGCTCTAAATGCTCATTATTGGTATGCGCTGTGCTTGTAATAGTTGTTTGCTATTTGCTAGCGAGTAGGTTCTGTTAAGACTAATAGTCATGGGACTATTAGTCACAACACGGGGAAAAAACGACCTAAGTGAGGATACTTAATGGAAATGTTCAGCGCTTTAAATAATCAATTTCGTCTTCGATTTCTTGGCGCAGCAGGCACAGTGACGGGATCTAAGTATCTTCTTTCAAACAGCACACAGAAAATTCTGGTTGATTGCGGTCTTTTTCAAGGGCTTAAAGAACTTCGTCTTAAGAACTGGGATAGATTCCCGATAGATCCAAAAACTATTGATGCGATAGTCCTTACGCATGCGCACCTTGATCATTCTGGTTACATCCCTAGGCTCATCAATGAGGGATTTAAAGGAAAAATTTTCTGTACACCTGCAACTTTAGCTTTATGTAAAATTCTTCTTGCGGACGCAGGCCACATCCAAGAAGAAGAAGCAGAATGGCTCAATCGGAAAAAACTTTCCAAACACGAACCTGCAAAACCATTATTTACAGAAAAAGACGCTGAAGCTGCACTGAAACTTTTTATTCCGCAGGCCTTTGATGATTCTTTTGAAGTCGTTTCAGGTGTTCGCGCTACTTTTAAATACGCAGGACATATTCTTGGCGCTGCAACTGTGGTCATCCAAGCGGGTGAAACAAAAATCGGATTTTCAGGCGATCTTGGCAGAGCAAATGATCCGATACTGTTTGCACCAGCCAAATTGCCGTTGGTCGACTATTTAGTTGTTGAATCTACTTACGGTGATCGACAACACGACGTTATAGATCCTATGGAAGATCTTGAAAATGTAATTAACGAAGCTCTTCAAAAAAAAGGTGTTGTTCTAATCCCTTCATTTGCTGTTGGTCGAGCACAATCATTAATGTACTACTTATCTCGCTTAAAAAAATCAGGCCGAATTCCAAACGTTCCGATGTACTTAAATAGCCCCATGGCCACAAATGTCACGGATCTGTTTTGTGAATTCAAAGCACTCCACAAACTTAAAGATCCAGAGTGCCAAGAGATGTGCGAAGCCGTTCAGTACGTTAGAACTGTAGAAGAATCCAAAGCACTGAACGAAAAAAAAGGGCCAATGATAATCATCTCGGCAAGTGGTATGGCGACTGGCGGAAGAATCGTTCATCATCTTAAAGCCTTTGTGTCAAACCCAACGACAACAGTTGTGCTGGCTGGATTTCAGGCTGCAGGAACTCGTGGCAGAGCCCTTCAGGACGGAGCAAAGGAAATTAAAATTCATCGTGAACTTATTCCTGTTCTAGCGACCATTCGAATTTTAAAAAACAGTTCGGCCCACGCGGATTACGTTGAGATTATGGATTGGCTTAAACAATCTGAAATTAGTCCTCGTAAAGTATTTGTTACCCATGGTGAAGTTCATGCGGCACTTAAAATGAAAGAACATATTAGTAATCGTTTTCACTGGCCTTGCGAAGTTCCAAAGCAAGACCAAGAATATACATTAGATTAATAAAGTGAAAAACTTTTGAGTTTGAAATTCATTTTTATGTCCCCTTGCTAGTACCAAAGACGAATGCCGGCCACTGCGTTTAATTCAGAACTTTCGCCGCCAGCAAGTTTTTTAAAATCAGCAGTTTCCCCAAAAAGATTGGTCCAACTAACACCTATGTAAGGTGCGATTTCTCTTTTGATTTCGTACCTGAATCTTAAACCCAATGAAAGATCATTTATACCTTTGCCTGCTTCAAATTCTTTAGAAACTTTCGCAGCACCATTGGTTTCAAAACGAAATTGTGTGATTGTTTTCTGTGTGAGAAAATAATCTTTGTTTGCTGAAATTCTTCCTGATACATGACCAGCTTCACCTATAAATAAAGCCGCTTCGAATTCAAACCGATACATAGCTAGGCCTTGAATCCCCATTGCAGCTGACACGCGCGAATCGTTTTGGTTTACTCCCCAAACTTGTTCATGTCTTGCACCGATCTGGGCATCAAAAAATGCCGAAATAGGATGGCCATATAAAAGTTGAAGATCAGTTTCATTTTTGTCTGGTGAATTAATTAGCGAACTTCCTTCACTTTTCACCC
>JANOOI010000231.1:0-20028 GCA_031421235.1 Bdellovibrio sp. | reverse complement strand
CCAGTTCAAGTTCCAAACGGTTATTCAGTTGCTGTTTTCCAGGTTGATTATCGCGGATTCACATCAATTCCAAGAGGCGGCCGTTCACAGTTTGATGTTGAATATTTTTGGGCAGGTTCACGAGGACCACGCATTAGCCGTTCAATAATTGGACCTCACGCGGACAATTATTCTATTACGGATCAATTACTTGCGACAACGTTAGTTTGGACACCGTGCGGAGCTAGTGTGAATTTACGTGTAAATTCATCGATCATGGCTACGACAAACAATCGTTTAGAAGAAGTTCTTGCGACAGTCGATAGCGCTGATGTTTCATCAGGCCTAGTCTATCATTTAAAATTTAGACGATGTAATTAGTCAATGTTTAGGCCTTAGTGTTTACACTCAAGGCCTTTACTTTATGAAGATCTAAAACAGCTCCTCCCGATAACCACTATTTAAGATCGAGGCCCATATGAAAAAAATCTTATCACTTCTATTAATTTTTGCTTCAACACAAGTTTTTTCACAAACAACCCCTGAAGGTGTTCAAATTATCGATTCAGTAGTTAGTGGTGATGGTTGTTTGCCAGGCCAAGTTCGTGGACAATTAAGCCCAGATAAAAAAGAACTATCGTTTTTGTTCGATAATTTTATCACAGAATCGGGTACACCTGCTTCGCCCAGAATTGATAAAAAACACTGTATAATCAAAATGAAAATTGCCATCCCAGAAAATTGGTCAATGTCGCTAGCTTCGGTTGATTATCGCGGATTTGCGAATGTTGAAGAGGGCGGTGTCGCCGAACACAACGCCAGATATAATTTAAACAAAGATAAAGCTGAAGCCACATTTAGTAATTTAACTATTCAAGGTCCGTTTAGTGATATCTACTTTCATAGATATTCATTAAGGGAAGATCAACAATCCTGGTCTGTGTGTCGTGCCAAACAGGTACAGCTAATGATAAAAATTTCTTTATCTTCACAATCAGGCAAACAAACTGGTAATAACCCACCTATAACTCTATTAACATTAGACAGTGTGGATACGTCAACTCGCCAAAGTTTTGGCGTTAATTGGAAGCCTTGTGAAATTAAAAAACCAGGCAAGGGCAAAAATAAAATCTGATGACGGTTTAGAAAATAACTATACAATTTAGGACATGCTTCAAAAATTATTTTTTATTAGTTTTTTATTTTTATCTTCTTGTATAAACCCAACAAAAAAAATTGAAAAAGATATTGTACAATTCAAAAAAGAATATTCCGATCAAATTCTGACTTATCAAACACCTCATCGTACGATGAATTATGCTTGGTCAGGCGATCCGACTAAGCGACCTGTTTTATTTATCCACGGATCCCCTGGTTCATGGGACAATTGGTCTGAATTTTTATTGAATAAAGATCTTCAGAAGGATTATCATCTGATTGCTGTCGATCGACCAGGTTACGGAAAAGATAATTTCGGTCAAACAGAAATTTCATTAAAAAAGCAATCCGAAGACATTATGGCTGTATTAAAAACAAATCGCAGCGGCTTAGGCGTTATACTTGTCGGGCATTCCTTTGGTGGGCCAGTTATCGCAAAAGCAGCCATGGATTTTCCTGATCAGGTAGCTGGCTTAATTTTTGTAGCCAGCTCAGTAGATCCAGATTTAGAAAAAATAAAATGGATTCAGTACCCAGCTACTTGGTGGCCATTTAGATATTTAATCCCCACAGCGCTGCGTGTTTGTAATGAGGAAATTTTTCCGTTAAAAAATGAATTAAAAATGATTTTATCTGATTGGAAAAATATAAGTGCACCAGTTGTTGTTATTCACGGTGAAAAAGATTCTTTGGTGCCAGTTGAAAATGTAGATTTTATTAAAAAGAATTTAAATGAAAAACAAGTTTTAATGATTTTTCGCGAGCCAGATTTAAATCATTTTATACCTTGGTCACGACCTGATTTAATTTTAAAGAGCATTCAGATTATAAAAGTTCAACTGAATGCTCAAATAAAAAAATAATTACCAGCAACGATCTTCACGAATAATAATTCGGCTAACTGTGTGTGATGAATTTGCAAATTCAGCGTAGACGTCATCAACGCTAATTTCATTAGTAATATTAAAATCTACTTTTTGATCTTTTGTTTCGTCATAATAATCGATTCTTTGTTGTCCAAATCGATCAACAATTTGTGTTACACAACCTTGAGGCGTGCATATAGTTTGAGTGTCTTTATAACGACACGACTGATGTGTTGATTTAGTTCCAGATCGCGTAATCTTAGTTTCAACTTGGCCTAGAATATTAAACGGCTGACTAATTTCAGAAGACTTCAATTCAAATGACCCGTTTTGAGGAATAGAATTCGATGTTGAAGTTTTAATTTCAAACTTAATCTTGTTAGAGCTATTTTCAAGTGTAACTTTAGTTCTATTTTTTTTAATATCTAATTTAGTTTTGTATTGGCCTTCAGAAACTGCAACTAATTGACTGTCTGATTTAACTTTAAAGCTTTTAAAAACTTTAAGCTGACCTGTAAGGTCCACACACGATGACAACACAAGTAATGTTGTCGCGATCATTAATTTTTTCATAAGATCTCCTTTTAAGCTTTTATAGCTGTTTTAATTTTGTTAGCCTGTTTGATAATTATAAACAACACAAAAGCGATGATTAAAAAGTCAATTACACCCTGTAGGAAATTACCGTACGCTAGGGCTGCAACGCCTTGCTTTTTTGCCTCATCTAAAGTTGCATAAGTATTCCCGTCAAGCGCTATAAACTGTTCAGTTACATTAACCCCTTTCATCAATAAACTGATTAGCGGCATAATGATGTCATTAACAAGTGAATTAACGATTTTACCAAAGGCTGTACCAATGATTACCCCTACAGCTAAGTCTATAACATTCCCTTGAGCCATAAATGTTTTGAATTCTCCGAACATATAATCTCCTCTGTTTTTATAAAAACTAATATTTAGCGACTAGTATTTTGCAACAAGGGCCGTTGTAAAAGTTTTCGTGTCTTTTTTAGGACCAACTTCACGGTGATAAACATTGTAAGCTGTTTTTAAAGATAAGAGACTGCTCATAGCAACTGTTAATGAAGCTTCTGCTGTTGAATAAGAAAAATTGCTACTTTTAAAATTGGGCACATATTCAATCCAAAATTTACCTGATGTTGAATCGTTAAATTTTCCGCTTGTCTCAGAATACAACCTTGCCGCTGTTGTTGATTTGGATTCTTTTCCACTGGTGTCTGTAAACGCAGGGTTCTGGCTTGAATAACGAAGACCGCCTTCAAGAAGAGACGTTAATGTATCTGATTTTGTTAAATAATATTTAGCACCCAAATCTGTTGAATCCCTTTGTGTGTAAATACCGTTATAAGGATCAGATTCAGCTTTGTGCTGTAAGAAACCACTTAGCACATCAGCAACAAACACTTTTTCGTATCTTAAGCCAGCTTCCCAGTTCCTAGCTGTTTCAGATTTGCTAGCTGCACCTGTTAATTGAGTTGATGTTTTAATGTACTTGCCGAAAACAGTCATAATATCTGTGTCTGTTAATTTGTAATTGTTTTTTGTTTTTCCGCCGAAAGTTTCAGATTTTGAAAGACCGTCGATGATAACAACTGAGGCCTCTGATTCACCATCAAAAGATTTAATTGTGGCATCCTGGGCGTTGGCTTGTGTTGCCACTAGTGAGATAAGGCAAGCAATCGTAGTGATTAATTTTAGCATTTTAATTCTCCATTCATGTTTTTTCAAATATGAATGCATTAAAACGTGGCCAAAGAAAAGAGTCAAATAAGGTCGCCTATTACAATGCGTGCAGCTATAGGTTCTGAATTTTATAAAGATAAAAATTCTGCTTTATTTTTGCACCGGTCGATTTAACATTACTGATAGATTTTTGATTATCTTCGTCGACATAACTGCTTTCAACTGAGGTAAATCCATCGTTATACAAATCAATCAAAACCTGATGTCTGGCCATTTTTATCAGTTTTTGCCCTTGAAACCCTGACTGCAAACAAGAATAAATAATACGGGCCTTAGTTATATTTCGACGATTAATTAGAGCATAGAAAAAATTAGTCATATCTGATTTAGTATCACTCAAGACCTCGTTGTAATCTGGAATAGCAAAAACAAAACCAATTTCGGAATTATTTTTTAAAATAAATCTAAAGTATTTTGGAACAATAAATAATATGAGCGGGAATAACAGTTGTTTCATGATGTTCCATTTTATAGGAAAAAACATAAAATGTCCTGTCATAGAATCATTCACTAACTGATTATACAGTTTTAGATCTTTAAAAGGATGTAGCCGGCTAAACGTTCTTGTTGAAAAATCTGCAGCATCATTTCTGTTTTTAAGCTCTGTTTTAATTTGCTGAATAGTTGCAGTGTTAAGGTCTAACGTTAATGCATAGCTAGTTCTGTAATTTAGAAAAATGTCCCTATTAATTGTGAAAAAATCTGTGATTTGCTGGTTGTATTCTGTTGTTAAGAACGAGGCCTTGTGGCTGCTATTTGGATTGTGGTAAACTCCTAAATTTAAACTACCATTAAGCGGTAATATAATTTTTGTTGTCAAAAATAATTTTTGTAGAATTTGACCACAGTTTTTAAGTTGTTCATTGCTAATTTGGTCAGTGAATAAAAAATTTCCCAAAGTTTCAAAGTAATCTTGTTCTAATAAATCAGCATTCGGCCTGTAATGCGTGCATCCCGCAATAATTGACCCTGATTCAGAAAAAAAAATAATATTTTTACTTTCAAAAAGTTCATGCAAAAGTTTAAAATCAGATTTGTATAATTTGTTATTAAACGTTTTAAAACCGTTAAACTTTTTCGCGCTTTTACCGTTTTGATTATTTAACTGAATAAAATAATGATCACTTTTTTTAGGGTCAAGAATTTGATATTTAATCATAGGCCTGAATAATTTCTTCCCAAAAGCTTTGATTTAATAACTTCTTTAGTAAATTCATAATACTGTTGGTAAAATGCACTGTGTTTGTCATCTAAATAAGTTTTTAAATTTTTAAAGGCCTTTAGTAGCTCTTCGATATCACTATCAGTGTGTATAGCATTTAATGATAACCGTAAAATGCCTTCGTTTTTTGGCACAGCTGGGTATAACACTGAACTAATAAATATACCTTCATCAAATAGTTTGCGACCTGCCATAAGTGTTTTAATATCGCTACCCATAAAAATAGGCAGGATCGGAGTTTCAACCTTACCAACTTGATAGCCCATGCCGACTAAAGCTGACCAAACTAAGTCTGTTTTCTTTCTTAATTGACGTCTGCGAAAAAGTCCCTCTTCAGATTTAGAAATTTGAATGGCTTTGCGCGATGATTCGACAGCTTGCGGCTGTAGAGGGCCTGAAAAAATATAGGCCTTATTTAAAATGCGTAATAAATCAATCATTGATTTTTTGGCAGCGACAAATGATCCGTATGATCCTAATGCTTTTTGAAAGCCACCGACTAGAATTAAATTATCAAAAGATAAATTAAATAATTCACGCACACCTGCGCCTGTGGCTCCTACAACACCCAGGCCGTGGGCATCATCAACATACAAAACGGTATTTGCTTTGCGACAAATTTTTTCAAGTTCTTTGAACGCAGGGATAGTTCCTTGCATACTGTAAACACCATCAACTAATAAAACTTTTGTTTTTCTAGAATTTTTAATTAAAATATTTTTTAAGCTTTCTAAGCACTGAGTTGTATCAACTCGAACTATTTCAGTGCCTTTCGCCTTCGCGATAAGGCTAGCTTGATACATGCTGGTGTGGGCATGGCGATCAACAAATATTGCGCAATCATCGCCAGAAAACAGAGCCGGGATAGTGCCTTGATGAATTTGTGATACGTTAATGCCGACCAATGCAGATTCTGCACCGACGTACTGGGCAATTTCATCTTCTAGCTGCATTAAATTTTCTTGAGTTGAAAAAATGCGAGAGCTTCCGGCATGATTGCCCCATTTGTGCAGCGCTTGTTGCGCAGCTAAGATAATTTCAGGATGAAGTTCTAAGCCTAAATAACTACACGAAGAAAAATTAATTTTTTGTTGCCCACTAATTTTGATTTTACGAAAATCAACTTCTTCAGTCACAGTATTTTTTAAATGAAATGATTCAAGCCATTTGTTATATTTAATGAATCGGCTAGCCTCGTCGTTGGTGCTGACACGCTGAAATAACTGCGCAAGAGCAGTATCTGATTTTATGTCCTTAAAAGTCAGGCCGTACTGATTTAAATTTAATGTCGATTTATTCATGATGTGAATTATAGATGATTCTGATGAAGACCTCTAATTTTTAATGCAACTGAATGAAGCCCTTGCTCAGGCTGCAATAAAACAGACCCACCCTGTAATATTCACTGTCAATTTTTTGGACAGCTCGAAATTTACAGCAATAATCGCCCGCTAATAGTAAAGTGCGCTGATGCAATATTTATTAGTCATTTTGTTTTTTATTGTTTCATCGAAAACTCAAGCGGGCATCGGGGGATATGGGTCTTTATCTAGTCAAGGGCCTGACAGTATTTGCCGACTTATTATTAAAAATAATGACAAGAATGGGCCTGGGTACAGTATCTGTTCGGGTTCTTTAATAAAAGAAAATAAAATTTTAACAGCTGCCCATTGTGTCGAAAATCTTAAACCAAATACAACGGTTCTAGTTCAGTGTGGTTATCAGGGTCTTGGCGGTTCTCCAATAACTGGAGTCACAACAAAAGGCGGTAACCGCCTTATTCTTGAACCAGTTCAATTTAAAGAAACTGCTTACGGCATCAATTATGTCATGCATCCTAATTATGCTACAGGTAATGAATTTTATGATGTGGCTGTTATTGATCTTGATCGTAAACTTAAATCTGAACCTATGAAGGTTAACACTAAGCCTTCAAAAACTGATGACCTAATTTGTTATGCTGCTGGTTTTGGTTTAGATAAAAATGCAACTACTGGCCTGTTAAATGTAGGCCGAATCAATTCTAAACAGTTGCAAGAAAGTTCATTCACAACGACGGAAGAGTTTTTTGATATTTTTATGAATAATCCAAATGAAGAAGATCAAGATGTTTTAGAAATTCCAACTTATTTTAAATATCACCAACCCAACACCTTAAAATATTCTGTTGTCTCTTACGGCGATTCGGGTGGACCTGTGTTCTGTCGTCATAACAAAAAAACTTTTACCGATTCGGACTATTTTCAAATTACCGTTAATCGGGCAATGTACTATTCTCGAAAAAAAGTCTCACAGTTTTTATACAGGGCTCAATATATGTCTGCTTATAGCGAAATAACGTCAACTTTTATTGAAACCTCTTTAGCCAACTAAAATAGACGATTTAGATGTGTCGTTTATCAGTCTATGAGGATTAATACCTCCTGTAGCCTATAGATAGTTCACAGTGTTTTGTTATATTTCATTTAAGTAGAACTAAAGTTGCCTGTAGTTATTGATGGAAGTATGTTCGAAGAATAGCGGGATAACTTTATGACAGAGCCAAAAATCGAACAATACACTTATCTATCAGATTTTGAAATTTTTTATCCGAAACACCGTTTTAATCAGTCTGATTTACTTAAATGGACATCGAATTGTCACAAGACCGCTGAAAAATTAAATCCAAAGACAACTTACAATCAGGACAGTCTAATCACATTAGAAAAACTTTTTGATCGCTACGCAGTTAAAGAAAACCAAATTAGTCAGCGTTACCTAGAGTGCGCAGATGCAAGCCTGACAGATTTAACCAAAGCCGAAGTTTACAAAGTAGATGAGCACCAGCAAACAGGTTTAGATATTTACGGCCGAACTTTATTTTTTAGCCAACGGGCTGATGAAGTTTTTCATAAGGCTTATTCACAAAAACAAATCCAGCCCGATCACTTAATTCATGTGACATGCACAGGATATATTTCCCCTAGTGCTGCACAAAAAATTGTGACTAGCCCCAATTGGAATAAATCAACAGCTGTAACCCATGCTTATCACATGGGTTGTTATGCTTCAATGCCAGCGATTCGCATTGCACAGGGTCTTGTGGCAGAAAATAGAACTAAGTCTAACAACTACCAGGTTGACATCATCCATACCGAAATGTGCGGCTTGCACATGAACCCATTAGCACAAACGCCTGAACAAACTATTGTTCAAACACTTTTTGCTGACGGGCACATTAAATATTCAGCCAGTCATCAGCCCAAAAAAGATCGACGCCATTTTAAAGTTTTAGCTTTACATGAAAAAATAATTCTTGATTCCACACAAGATATGTCATGGATACCCACATCGTGGGGTATGCAAATGAATTTATCCCGCGAAGTTCCTTTAAAAATTAGAACTGAATTAAAACCTTTTTTAATAGAGCTTCTGAATTTGGCTAAAATGAATATGTCTGACTTATCAGCTGCCGAATTTGCAATTCACCCTGGTGGGCCAAAAATTATTGATACTGTTAAAGAAATATTAGAGTTACCTGAAAGCAAAATAGCCCATAGTAAAAAAGTTTTGCTTGAGCGTGGCAATATGTCTTCTGCCACTTTGCCCCACGTCTGGGAAGCCATGCTGAAAGATGAATCTATAAAATCCGGACAAAAAATTATTAGCTTTGCTTTTGGCCCAGGACTAACTGTTTTTGGCTGCGTGCTAGAGGTCTGCTGATGTTATTGTTTTTTCTTTTTACCCCATTCATCTTGCAAGCTGTAGCTATGATTTTTGATGAGCTTTATTTCCACAACAAACGTGGCCTGGGGTTATGGGAAAAAATCGGTCATCCGCTAGATACGCTAACAGTTATTATTTGTTTTGCCTTTATAATTACAAATACTTATTCAGAAAATAATTTATATATTTATACGGGCTTAGCCTTTTTTTCTTCTGTGTTTGTCACCAAAGACGAATTTGTTCATACAAAATTATGTGAAGCTCGTGAAAACTGGCTGCATGCGTTCTTATTTATTTTACACCCAATGTCTTTTGTCAGTGCAGCTTATTTATGGAAAAATAATTTATATATGAATTTTATCGCAGGCCAATTAGTGATCCTAACCATCGTCATGTTCTATCAAATTTTTTACTGGAGTATTTCATGGAAAAAACAACACTAACAACCTTGTCAAAAAATCAGATCGATAACGGTATTTATGATAATTATGGCGATAAATGGTATACGGCTGACGATGATCCTATTGCCTTATTAAGACACGAATCAAAAGCCAAACTTCCATGGGTCTTAAATAAAATAAAGCTTCATTTTACACATCCAGAAACCACAACAATACTAGATGTAGGGTGTGGCGGCGGATTTTTATCAAATGCTTTAGGATTACATAATTACAAAGTTACGGGTGTGGATATGTCTGTGGAAAGCTTAAATGTAGCAAAACGCCATGACGCTACGAACACTGTCACTTATTTAGAAGCCGACGCCTATAAGTTACCGTTTGAAAACGAATCCTTTGATGTAGTGACAGCAATGGATTTTTTAGAACACGTTGAACATCCTGATCAAGTGGTCAAAGAAATTTCACGTATTTTAAAACCCAACGGAATTTTTATTTTTCACACATTTAATAGAAATATCTTGGCCTATATTGTAGTTATTAAATTTGTAGAATGGTTCATTAAAAATTCTCCAAAGAATATTCACTTATTACGCATGTTCATAAAACCCGTAGAATTAGAAAATTATTGTTTGATGAATCAAATTGTTGTTAAAGACATGACGGGGATTAAGCCCGTATTTAGTACAATTCCAATTAAAAACTTTTTCACTGGCTTAGTGCCTGAAACAATGAAGTTTGAATTAACTAAAAGTCTTCTTCTTTCGTATATGGGCTACGGCGTTAAACAAAACTAAAATTCTGTTGTTCAAGAAACCAAATTTCAGAAGCGGTCCGTGGATTGCTTTATTAATCTATTTGTGGGAAATTAGAAATTACAGGGTATATTATACTCATTAACAGGAGTGTAACTGGCCCTTAACGTGGATTAATGCCCAAACCTAATAAACAAAAACGCGATCACATATCGCAAGAAAAGGATTTTTAATGAAATTATCTAGTCTTACAAAAACTTTTACAATCGCAGCGATGACAATTTTAATGTCTCATATTCCTGATGTTGTATTGGCAGAAACAGTCACAGCGCCAATTCAAATGTCTGGTCAAATGATCTCTGCTGGATCTGTATTAGCAGATATCACACGTGAAAACGCACAAAAAGACGTTGAAAACTATATTTCAAAAACTGAAGTGCAATCAGAATTAATGAAGCACGGTTTAACTGCTGATGAAGTGAATTCACGATTAGCAAGTTTATCAGATCAAGAAATGCGACAGCTTTCAGGACAAGTTCAACAGGCCCGCGCTGGTGGCGACATTTTAGTGACTATTTTAGTGGTTATTTTGATTATTTACTTAATTCAACGCATTTAAATAATGTTTGTAAACCGCGTGCGTTTACTTTTTAGATTATTTTGCAGCTTACTTTTTATTTTTCTAATTGCTGGATGTGCAAGTAATGCCATTCAGTCAGAAAAAATATTAGCAAATCGAAATAATCTTCCGATAGCATCAACAATTGAAAATGTATCATTTATTGATCAGTCGGTTGGTTATTGTGGACCTGCGACTTTGACGATGGCCATGCAGCATGCTGGCCATGCGGTCAAAATAGAAAACATTGCAGCCCAGGTTTATACCCCAGGCTTCAAAGGCAGTTTACAATCAGATATGATTAGCACTAGTCGCAGACAGGGTATGACTGCGATTCCGATTCAAGACCTATCTTCTTTATTGTCAGAAGTCTCAGATGGCAATCCTGTTATTATTTTCCAAAATTTAGCTTTAAGTTGGATGCCACAATGGCATTATGCTTTGATATTGGGTTATGATTTACAAAAAAAAGAAATCATCATGCATTCTGGCCACAAGGCTTACACAAAAATAGATATGGCTGATTTTGAACGATCATGGCGCTTAGGTGACTACTGGGGATTAGTTGTTTTACCTGCAGGAAAGCTAGCCGCATCAGCTAGCGAGCTTTCACACGCAGCAGCAGCTGTTGGTTTAGAACAAGCTAACAAATTTAACGAAGCCGAAATCAGTTACCGGGGTATCTTAAAGAAATGGCCAACAAGTTTAGTGGCCTTAATCGGACTTTCAAATTTAACTTTCAAAAAAGGGCATTATAAAGAAACTATTTCTTTACTAAAGCTAGCCACAAAATCACATCCTGAATCAGAAGCAGCAAAACACAATTTGGCTGTTGTGATGGGCGCTTTCCGGTCTGAACAATAGCGCACCACTAGTCGAAAGGCTAGGCGCACTGATAGCTAAATCACAAAAGATATAATTAAATATTAGAGCAAAGTTTTACAACAAGGGACTCTAATGAAAAAGCTAGTTCAAGCTATCCAGCAACTATTCGGAAATATCTTCGGAAATATTAATTATACCCAGCCAAATTGGGTACAAGGTATTTCGAAAAAATTGAAAGCAAATCCTCAGCAAACTAAGAAAGTTTTTATTTCTGTAGGAGCCGCAATAGTTGTGGTTGTCGGGGGATTTTTAGCAAAAAGATATTATGACAATTTGCCAAAACCAGATACGGTAACTTTTCAGGTTGCCCAGATTTACCAATATGACTTTAATAAGCCAGAAGCCAGGTCATTATTTATTACTTTCAGTAAATCAGCAGCTTCTGTGGATTCAATCGGAAAGCCTATCGTTGATGGCATCAAATTAAAGCCTGAAATAAAAGGCCAGTGGGTATGGGTTTCTGATAAAGAATTAAAATTTACTCCCTTGATGGAAAAAGGTAAAAGCGAATGGCCATTAGGGCAAAAAATTGAAGGTCAAATTTCAAAAAATATCTTAGGGCCAAATATTATTCTTAAAGACTATGATTTTGATTTTCAAATTGAGGGTCTAAAAGCTTTTACTGACAGCTCTTCTTTTCATCAAGATCCACGTTTTGCCGATAATAAAAAAGTAGTAGCTACATTTCGTTTCAATTACCCAATCGACCCAGAATCAGTTAAAAAACGTTTAACTTTGATGGAAAAAGCCGAAGGCGGAATTGAAAAAAAATCTAAATTAGAATTTTCAGTTTCGTTTGATGATCTTAAAGCTTACATGTATGTGCAATCGGCTAATTTAAAAATTAGTGATAGCAATATCACGTATAGCTACGTGCTTGATAGTGGATATACGACCTCATTAGGGGGCGAAGCTAAAGATGTTGCTAATGCGTCAATTCGTGTGCCGTCATTGTATGATTATTTTAAAATCAACAACGCTTCGATCGTAATCGCACGGAATGAAAAGTTTGAATCAGAGCAAATTTTACGTTTTGAAAATATGGCTGAAATTGTCTCAGAAGAGCTATTCAAATCGATTGAAGTTTATGAATTGGCATTTCAGCTTGATCCAGCTGAAAAGAAAAAAACCGCTTACCCTTGGTCAAGCCCTTCAGAAGTTACTCAAGCTGAATTGAAACGTTCTAAAAAACTAGTTCTTACTACAATTCCTTCTGAGCAGTTAGTTTCGTTAGAACATTCTTATAAATTTAATTCTACGCCAGGCCGCGGGTTATATATTCGCATACCGCGCGACACGACATCCTTTGGAGGCTTTAAACTTAAAGATGACTTTGAAAAAGTCATTACTGTTCCTCAGTATCCGTCTGACTTGCAAATCATGGGTAAAGGGTCGTTGTTACCATTGACCGGAAGTAAGCACCTGTCGTTAGTTTCACGTAACTTAAATAAAATTGCTTATCAAATTTATCAAATTAGACCCGAACATGTGAATCATTTAATTCCTGCTTTAGTTAATGAATTTACTAAACCCGAAATCTACGATATCCGTCCAGACCGTATTGCCGAACGATTCACAGGCGATATTCCTTTAATTAATAAAAACCCACAAAAAACTCAATTTAGCTCGATTGATTTGGGACCTTTTTTAACGGGTAATAAAAAAGGTCTGTTTCTAGTATCAGTTCAGTCTACAGACTCAGAGTCTAATGTGGATGATCGACGCTTTGTAATTTTATCAGATTTAGGACTCATCGTAAAAAAAACCGTAGCTGGTAGTTATGAAGTTTTTGTACAAAATGTAAGTACAGGGCTTCCAGTAGCCGGAGCGAAAGTAAGTGTGCTTGGGCAAAACGGACTTAATGTTTTAAGTGTCGATTCAAACGCTCAAGGTTATGCTGAATTTCCAAATCTAAAAGATTTTAAATTTGATAAAGAACCGATCGCATTTACCGCTCAATTAGGTGATAGCATTTCATTTGTTCCGTTTAATTCATATTCTCGCGAAATTGATTTAACTTCATTTGATATAGGCGGAGCTCGTGATTCTTCAGAGTCGGATCAGTTAAATGCCTATATGTTCTCTGATCGCGGAATTTATCGCCCAGGCGAACAAGCTGACTACGGGATCATCGTTCGTTCAAAAAGCTGGGGAAAAATATTTTCACAAATTCCAGTCGATATCGTGGTTCAGAATCCAACGGGGCAAGAAGTTTTTAAGCAAACCCTCAAGGTGAGTTCTAACTCGATTGAAACAGTTAATTTCAAAACCGAAGATTACTTTGAAACTGGAAACTACACAATTTTTGCCTATATTAAACAACCTGATAGATCGGCGGTGATGATTGGCAGTACTACATTTCAGATTGAAGAATTTCAGCCAGACCAAATCAAAGTTCGCACAACGCTTTCGCAATCTGAACTTGAAGGATGGATAAATAAACCGAAAGATTTAAAACTCAGTATTTCTGCATTTAATCTATACGGAAAACCCGCTACCAATAGAACAGCTAGGTCTAAAATCCGAATTAGAGCTACCGATGTGTATTTTAAGAAATGGAAAGATTATTACTTTAACGTTCCCAAACCTACACAAATTGAAATTAATGATTCATTACCAGATGTAAAAACAAATGATAATGGTGAAGCCGAGTGGAAACTAAGTTTAGATCAATTAGAAAGATCTTTATATCGCTTAAATATTGATTCAGAAGTTTTCGAAACCGAGGGCGGAAAAAGCGTAAAAGCTCAATTAAGCCAATTAGTGTCTGAGCAAGATTACCTCTTAGGCTATCGTTCTGACTTATTAGATTTATCGTTCATTAAAAAAGATACGGCTGCGCAAATCGATGTGTTAACAGTTAATCCGAAGCTTGATGCAGTAGCTATTGGCGATATTCAAGTCGAATTGATCGAGAAAAAGCCAACTTCGGTTTTGATGAAATTACCGAACGAAACCTATGCCTATCAAACGGTTTATAAACAAACCGTTCTTAAAACTTATAAGTTTTCAACAACAGCCAAACCAACTAAATTTAAGTTAGAAACGGCTCAGGTGGGCGAATACATCTTAGTTTTTAAAGATGATCAAAAAACTGAACTTAATCGTTTTACTTACAACGTTGTTGGAACTGCAGATATCGAGCGCGGTCTAGAGAAGTCATCCATTTTAAAATTAGGTCTTAATAAAAAAGACTATAAACCTAACGAAGAAATTGAAGTTCAAATTAAATCACCTTATGTAGGTGCGGGTCTTATTACGATTGAACGCGATAAAGTTTATGCGCGTAAGTGGTTTAAAACAAATTCAAAAAGTACTGTCGAAAAAATTCAGATTCCTGCAGGTTTAGAAGGCCAAGCTTACATCGTTGTGACAATGTTACGTGATGCTCAATCTGAAGAGATTTATACATCACCACTAGCTTACGGTGCGGCAACTTTTGCTATTGATCTTGAATCTCGTAAATCAAAAATTGAAATATCAGCGCCTGATGTCGTAAAGCCTGGTGAAACGCTTGGTTTTAAAGTAAAAGCGGATCAGCCCACAAAAGCTGCAATTTACTTAGTTGATGAAGGCATTTTGCAAGTAGCTCACTACAAATTACCTACGCCGCTGAATTATTTCTTTCAGAAAAAAGCTCTTCAAGTTAACACTTATCAAATCTTAGATTTAGTGATGCCAGATTTTAATCAGCTCTTACCAAAAGCAGCCGGTGGAGATGAAAGTGGAAGCCTTGGTCGAAGTTTAAATCCGTTTAAAAGAAAAAATCTTCCGCCAGTAGCTCAGTGGATTGGCGTAGTTGATTTAAGTGATAAATGGTCAGGTTTTCAATATAAAGTACCAGATCATTTTAACGGTAATTTAAAATTAATGGTCGTAGCCGCAGATGATCGAAAACTTGGCTCAGAAAGCCTAGATGTGAATGTACGCGGTGATTTTATTATCAACACAACAGCCACAACATTTACGGCACCTAACGATGAGTTTGAAGTGAACTTGATCGTGGCCAATCAGTTAAAGGGCAGTGGCGCCGATGCCCAAGTTGAAATGAATGTGCAAAGCGGAGAAGGCTACACGGTTGTGGATAAAGGTGCTGAAAGAGTTGCGATTCCAGAAAATAAAGAAAAAAGTTTTAATATCCGTGCTAAAGCTACGGAAAAACTTGGCTCTCATTCAATCACAGTAACAGCGGGCATTGGGGCTAAAAAATCTAAAATTGAAATTCAAGTTTCGAATCGTCCGGCCGTTCCCTACCAACAAAAAATGGAATGGATGATTGTACAGGATAAACCTGTTGAATTAACAATAGCCGATGATAAAAAACCTGAGTTTAAAAAGAACTTTGTGCAATTTCATTCAACTATTAATGATCTAATTAAACCTTTTACTTCGTTCTATGAATTAAATGACTTTTTATGTTCTGAACAAATTGCCAGTCAATTAGCTCCATTAGTGCAAAAAAGCGATAGATCAAAAAATGAAACACAGAAAATCAACAAGTTGATAGCATTACTTCGCGCCCGTCAGCAAGCCACGGGTGCGTTCTCGCTCTATCCGGGTCAAGGCCAAGCCAATTTAGATGTATCACTGCATTTAGGAATGATCTTTTTATACATGCAGGAAAAAGGCGAGCCTATTCCTGAAGATATGTGGAAGCGCTACCAAACAAGTTTAAAATCAGATTATAACGAAACGCAGTCGAAGTTAGATTTATTTCGTAAATCTAAAGCCATCTACTTATTAGTTCGTTCACAGTATGTGCCTAAAGAAGATCTAAAAAATATGGCGACTTTGTTAAAAGAAAAAAGTTCTAAAAAAGATTTCTCTTCGACAGCGGCGCAGTACTTAGCAGCCAGCTATAAAATTGCCATGCAAGATGATTTAAGCCAAAAGGCCTTGACGGTAAGTAAAGAAAATAAAGATGTCAGTTTAGAAAATAGTTATATTTTTCCTCAATCTGAACTTTTCGAAAATTTTGCACTTATGGTGAAGCACTTTCCAGATAAAGCGAATGATATGTTTACATCAAAAGCTTTTTTTAGTGTCATTGAGCTAGCTAACCGCGGCCAGATGAATACATACTCGGCCAGTTATCTATTAATGAGCTTAGACACACTCATGAAATCAGGCGCTACAGCCGCAAACATCGAAAAAATGAAGTTCACAGCAACAGATGCTACAGATAAAAAAGTAGACATAAAAGCCCAAAAGAAAATTGATTTACTTGAAGGGTATAAAAAACTAGTCATCGAAAATTCTGGAACACCAGCTCTTATTACTTACGTGAATGGCGGCTTTGGTAAAGATGAAACTATGAAACAAGATTATAAAGGTATTGAAATTTCTCGTACATTTGAAACTGAAGATGGAAAAGCTATAAGTTCAGTGGGCATCGGTGAAGAAATTATAGTTAAAATCAGAGCTCGCACTACGCGTGATGATATGTCTTCAGTTGTGGTGATGGATTTATTACCAGCAGGTTTTGAAGTGGTGATGGATTCAGTTCGCAAAGCGACCGCAGATTCATATACACCTAATGAAGAGGGCGACGGCGAAATGCAAGATCCGGAGGGCGAGGCTGGGGAAGAGGGCGAGGGCGACGGAGCTTCATTCTGGCCACTTCGATTCATGATCAATAAAGCTTACGCTCAATCAACTTCAATGACTCAGATGTCGACTGATTTAATAGATGTGCGTGAAGATCGCGTAAATATTTATGCAATGCTTGGAAAAGACATGGCTGAATATTCTTATAAAATTAAAGCAATTTCTAAAGGTAAATTTAGAGTTCCAGGAATTTATGCAAAAGGCTTGTACCGTACAGATTTAGTGGGGCAAGGTGCATCGGGGCAAATTGAAGTTAAATAAAAAGCTTTGTTTTTTATTATTAGGCGCAGTGGTAGGTTTAGCCGTGACACTGCCTCATTTTTTTTCAGGAAAATTGTTAGCTGAAAAAACTTGGTCCCAGCAGTTTTATGACCGTAATGGAAAACTTCTTCGTCTTACTTTATCTGGTGATGAGAAATATCGTTTTTTTAGTGATTACAAGGAAATTAGCCCCAAGCTAGTTGAAGCATTCTTAAAAAAAGAAGATCAGTTTTTCTATTATCATCCCGGTGTAAACCCTTTTGCCTTAAGCCGTGCTACTTATAAAACTTTTTTTACAGATGGTCGTAAGCAAGGAGCATCAACGATCACAATGCAGGTCGTGCGCCTGCTTTACCCCGAAAGTACTAAGTCAGTATCTGGCAAATTTATTCAGATTCTTCAGGCCGTGAAACTAGAAGCTTTATATAGTAAAGAAGAGATTTTACTGGCTTATCTGAACTGGGCTCCGTTCGGATCAAACCTTGAAGGTGTCGGTGCTGCGTGCTTTTTTTATTTCAACAACACCTGTGAAAAGTTATCAAGTGAACAAATTGAATTGCTAGTGCAGGTTCCACAAAATCCACAAAAATTTACCAAGCTTGCTAATGAGAAAAAACAAAACTTAAGCTTTCATGCTCCCCATTTTATTGAATATTTAAAACAACGTGGAATCGAAAGCAAATCCGTCAGAACGACCTTAGATCTTAACTTACAAGAAAATATAGAAAAGCTTTCTGATTCTTATTTTCAATCTATTGCTCGCCACGGCATCAAAAATTACTCAGTGGTCGTAGTAGATGCGGCAAGAAATGAAATTATTACTTATATTGGTTCACGTGATTATTTTAATGCAGAAATCAAAGGGCAAATCGATGCAAATCGTTCATTAAAACCACCCGGCTCTACACTAAAACCATTTATTTATGCGCTAGGGCTGCAAGAAGGTTTAATTCACGAAAAAACTTTATTAAAAGATACTCGTATGACTTTTTCAGGATTAAATCCAGAAAACTTTGACGAGCAGTTTTTAGGTCCAATGAGCAGTGATCAAGCTTTGATTTTAAGTCGCAATCTTCCAGCTGTTGATCTAGCTCGAAAGTTGAGTAACCCTAGTTTTTATGACTTCATGAAAGGTAAAAGCTCACTCAGGTTTAAAGATGAAAAATATTATGGTCTTTCTTTGCCACTTGGTGGCGTTGATATGACGATGTTAGATCTCATGAAGTTGTACGCAAGTTTAGTTCATTTAGGTAAATATTCTGATTTAAATGTGACTTTAAAAAAACAAAAATCGTTGGATCAGCAAATTTTAACACCTGAATCAGTTTATATCGCCTTACAAATGTTAAAGAAAAATCCAAGAACAGAAAGTGTAACTCTGCAAGAATTAACAAAAACGGCAATGCCACTAGCCTGGAAGACCGGAACTTCTAAATCTTTTAAAGATGCTTGGACAATTGGATTAATCGGAAATTACGTTGTCGGCATTTGGTTTGGTGATAACGACCGTGAAATGAACCCAGCACTTGTTGGTCGTAATGTGGCAGCACCACTTTATTTTCACATCTATGATTATCTTCGTAATAAACCAAAATATTTAAAAGGTAACGAAAGCCCCGTATGGGATTCGCGTGTCGGGCTAAATGTCAAAACGGTTCATATTTGTAGTGTTTCAAAAAAATTAATCACTGAAAACTGTGGTCATAGAACTGAAGAAGCTCTTTTTATACCGTCAGTGTCTTCAATTGAAACTTGCACCATTCATCGTAAAGTCTATGTTGATCCGATCTCGCAAAAAATTTCATGCAAAGCTAATGCTTTTTCAAATGCTCAAGCTCGTGTTATGGAAGTTTGGCCAGATGATCTATTAGCTGTTTATAAAGAAGCGGGGCTTAAAAAAATCACTCTCTCAGAAAAAAAGTTTTCTTGTGATGACAGTTTATCGCGTATAGGCCAAATAAGTATTTCTAGCCCCCAAGAGAATCTTGAATACATTATTCAGACACAAAAAGGCCTACTTAAAAAACCGAAAATCCAGCTACGTGCAATCTCGGAATCTGACAGTCAATACTTAGATTGGTTTGTTAACAAAAATTATGTAGGCCGTTCTTATAAAAATGACCCTTTATTCTTTGAAACTGACGTTCCTGGCAGGTATTCGGTATCTGTCAGCGATAATTTAGGTCGTTCCCAAAGCAGCTATTTCAATGTTAAGGTGATAAGCCAATAAAGCATTAGCAAAACAAATTTACAACCGAACCCTCGGCAAGTTAATGTTGGTTATAAGGAAAACACAATGAACAAAAATAGACTTGAAGCCTTTAGTGACGGTGTCCTTGCGATCATCATAACTATTATGGTTTTAGAAATTAAAGTTCCTCAGGTGGCAACGACAGGATCGCTTATAAAATTAGGCCCTGTTTTTCTAAGTTATATTATTAGTTTTATATATGTGGGCATTTATTGGAACAATCACCATCATTTATTTCAATCCATAATTAAAATTGACGGAAAAGTTCTTTGGGCTAATTTATTTCTGTTATTTTGGTTATCATTAATTCCGTTTGCCTCTGGTTGGATGGGCGAAAATAATTTTGCCAGCATAACAGTAACACTATACGGCTTTGTCTTATTCATGTCGGCAGTTGGTTATTATATATTAACAGTCAGTTTACTTAAGAATCATTCGGCTGAATCTAGCTTGCATAAAGCTGTAGGTAGCAAAATAAAGGAACGTATTTCGGAAGTGATCAAAAAAGTAAGCCTGGAAGGCAAAGAACACAAAATGCCGCATGAACTTTCGGGCG